>JAVBXV010000449.1 GCA_030824405.1 Anaerolineales bacterium
ATACGAGCCGCCGACGCCGAGGATGACTCCGACCAAACCGCCGGTGAGGCTGAGGATGATGGCTTCGATCAAAAATTGCATGAGGACGGTGGAGGCTTTGGCGCCGAGCGCCTGACGCAGACCGATCTCGCGCGTGCGTTCGGTGACGCTGACCAACATGATGTTCATGATGCCGATGCCGCCGACGAGCAGTGAGATGGCGGCGACCCATGCTAATAGATCACGAAAGGCGGCGGTGGTGGCTTCTTGTGTAGCGATAATGTCTTGTTGAGTTTGGACGGTGAAGTCGGGCTTGGCGGGGTCAACATCATGACGCTCGGCAAGGATGGCTGTGGTCTGCGCGATGATGCTGTCGATCTGTTCCTGACTTTCTGATTTAAGATAAATGGTGCGGACGGCATCTGTACCCATCGGTGAGGCGGTCATAAATTTTTGGAATAAAAGATTGATCGGCATGTAAACACGCCCGTCATAATCAATATCGGCTACGATGCCTTTGGGTTCCATGACACCGATGACGGTTAGCTTGGTTGAGTCAACGGTGATGGTTTGACCGATGGCGCTTTCTGCGCCGAATAAATCTGTAGCGATACCTGAGCCGAGGATGACGACTTTTGCTTTGCGGTCATCTTCGTCGGTTGTGAAATAGCGTCCTTCGGCGACGGCGTAATCACGCACAGATGGAAAATCTGCAGTGGTTCCAATGACAGGAATGGACTCGAGAGTCACGCCGCCTGCACGGACATTTTGCGCGGCGGGCGATTGCTCGGCGGAAAATCCGCTTGTACCTACAACCTGTTCGGCGATGGCGTAGGCATCATCAATAAGCAAAGTACGTCCTGCGCCAGGAATGCCGCGCATCGGTGAGACGATGATCAAGTTTGCGCCGAGTGCGTTGATCTGTTCTGCAATTGAGGCTTCGGCGCCCGCGCTGACCGCGAGCATGACGATGACAGAAGCCACGCCGATGATGACGCCCAGCGTCGTCAGAAACGAGCGGACTTTGTTGAGCATTAAGCCTTCCCAGGCTGTGCGAAATATTTTTTTGAGTTTCATGATTGTCCTTTTATATTCGCTGAGCCAGGCAGGGACTGACTCCATTACGCCCGTCGGAAATAATCAGACCATCTTTGACGCAGATGATTCGTTCGGCATGAGCGGCGATATCTGGTTCGTGTGTGACCATAACAATGGTCGCACCGTTCTTGTGCAAGCCGTGCAGGATGTCCATAATTTCCACGCTGGATTTTGAGTCAAGATTGCCCGTAGGTTCATCTGCCAAAATCAGTGGTGGTTGATTAACCAGTGCGCGTGCAATGGCTACGCGCTGTTGTTGTCCACCTGAAAGTTGATTGGGACGATGATGCAGACGTGATCCCAACCCGACGGCTTCGAGTGAGGCAATCGCGCGCGCTTCTGCATCTGCGTCACTGATATCTTCATTGTTATAGAGCATGGGAAGCATGACGTTGGAAAGTGCGCTCAAGCGCGGCAGTAAGTTAAACGACTGAAAGATAAATCCCAATTTCTGGTTGCGAATCTCTGCAAGCTCATCTTTGCTCATCTGTCCCACGTCGTGACCGTCGAGAATGTAAGCGCCTTGTGTGGGACGGTCGAGGCAGCCAAGAATATTCATCAGCGTGGATTTGCCCGAGCCCGAATGTCCCATGATGGCGACAAACTCACCGCGCGATACATCTACATTGACACCAGCCAGTGCAGAGACAGACGCTTCATCTTCGCCGTATATTTTTGTCAGCCCCGTAATTTCAATTAGATGATTGTTCATCAGAATACCTTTTGGGTGATTGGAGATTGCTTCGACGGAAAAGCGTCGTCTCGCAATGACATGGAACTTTATTTCGTTTCAACAGTGCCAGTGCTAACCACGTCACCAACTTTCACGCCGCTCAAGATTTCGGCGTTGGCGAAATCACGCAAGCCAACTGTGACGGGGGTCATCGTTAATTGCCCATTTGCATCAACGATAAAGACGGCGTATGAGCCTGGAGCTAATTCACGCAGTGCCTGCACGGGGACAATGAGAGTCTTGAGCGATTCGCCCGCAATGACTTCCGCATCCACGGTCATGCCTGACATGAGGCTGAGTTTTGTTTCAGCGGGCAGAGATGCCCAAACGACGATCACGGGCGTGCCGTCCACAACTTGCAGGCTCGGCTCCACGATGACCACTTCGCCATCCACTGGCTGATTTTGATAGGCGTCAAAGGTAAAGGTGACACGATTGCCAACTTTCACTTTATCGAGATCGGTTTCATCGAGATAAAAACGTACTAATAATTTTTCAGTCGTGGCGATGGTCATGATCGAGCTTGTACCCACCGTCTGCCCAGCGACTGCATTGAGCGAAGTGACAGCGCCATCGAAGGGAGCGGTCAGTCGGGTGCTTTCCACCAGCAGACGAGCCTGCTCCAGTTTTTTCATCTCAGTTCCCAGCGCGGCAAGAGGCGCATTCAGTGCATCGGGTCCCGCTTTGACAATGTCGAGTGCGGCTTGGGCGTCCAGTAAATTCACGCGTGCAGATTCAAGATTGGCTTGTGCCAGCGCAATATCCGATTCGTCAATGTAGCGCAGGCCCAGGAAATAATCCATTTTGGTAAGCGCCAAATCTTTTTCGGCTTGCGTGGCTTCGGGCTTTTCCAGTTGCAGCTGCCAATACCAGGCATCAGAACCGACCAGATAACTGACGTTGCTTTCGGCAACCACCAACGCATCCTTTGCGCTGACGAGCGCCAGCTCAGCTTTTGCAACGCCTGCGGTTGTGAACAGCGCCTGAAAATCTGCTTCGGCTTGAATGTTCTCTTCAAGTCTTGCCAACACTTGGGCCGCTTGCACAGAATCTCCAACCGCAACGTTTAGTTCGGTCAGCACGCCAGAGGTGCGGAAGCTGAGATCAAGTTGGGCGGCGGGAACAACTGTGCCTGCTCCGCTGGCAGTCACAACCAGATCGCCCGTGCGGACTTTTGCAGTTTGCAGAGCGGGTGTTGCGGCGGCATCACTTGTGGTGGGACGCGTGAAAAATACAACGGCGGCAATGACAGCCAACGCAACAAAAAGCGTGACGAAAATTGTTTTGCGGGATAATTTCTGTAAAAAGGTTTTCTGCATGATGAACTCCTGAAATGTTTACTGAGAGTCAAATTTAATGGACAGCCGTAAAGAATAGATGACGCTATTGTGAAGAATGTGTAAAGAAAACCTCGTTTGCGGTAGAATCCGTTTCAGATTCCCCATGCAGAGAATTTCCCCTCACGTACTCCGCACCAAAATTATCCCGCCTCCCCGCAGTGCGCGGACTTTATCCCGTCCGCGTGTGATGGCTTCTTTGCGTGAGTCACTCGATTATCGGCTCACCATTTTACAGGCTGGTGCGGGTTATGGAAAAAGCACCGCACTCGCAGAACTCGCCTCAGAAATTCATCCGTTGATCTGGTATCAAGTTCACGAAGAAGATAGCGACCCGCTGGTTTTTCTTCTGCATTTATTTCATGCCACACGTGAAGCCCTGCCCGAAACACCCGACCTGCCGATCTCCTATCTCGAAGCATGGGACGGCACGCAGGGCATCCTTCCCTGGCATGGAATCCTTGATCAATTTCTGAATGCGTTAAGCGAACATATTAAACAACCCATCCTGTTCGTTCTGGATGATGCGCACATCGTGATCGAAAATAGCGAGATTGCGCACATTCTCGATCGCTTGATCGGGCTGGCTCCCGCGTCTCTGCATATTTTGCTTTCGGGGCGTCCCACCATCAGCCTGCCCAATCTTGCGCGCTGGCGTTCTCAAGGTGAAGTGTTAATGCTCGATCAGGCGGCGCTGACTTTTACCGTCCCTGAAATCGCATCACTTTTTACGAGTCATTACAAACTTGAACTCACCAGTGAAGAAGTTGAATCCCTGCTCACGTATACCGAGGGCTGGGCTATCGCTCTGCAACTCATCTGGCAAAGTATCCGCAGTCAAGCCTCGTCCACTGTGGAATTTCCTTTGCGCTGGCAGGCGGGTTCACTCGAATCTCTCTTCGATGTTTTAGCGCGCGAAGTTTTCTCACATCATCCCACAGACATCCGCGAATTTTTATTGATTACTTCCATCCTGCGTGATCTCGCACCCGAAGCCTGCGACGAACTCCGCAAGGCAACTGGAAATCCCGCAAGCAATTCCGCGTCCATGCTCGCTTATTTGCGCAGGCAAGATCTCTTCGTCGTTGAAACCGCCGAAGGCACGCTCCGCTATCATCACATCTTTCATAATTTTTTGCGTCAGCAATCCACGCCAGATCAGCGCCTGCAATGGCATCGCGCCGCCGCGCATTATTTCATTCAACAAAAAAATCCAGAGTCTGCCATTTATCATTTGCTCGAAGCCCAAGCCTGGGATGATGTAGCGGATCTGTTGGATACCTACTCTGCGACTCTACTTTCCAGCGGACGATTGGATACGCTCACGACGTACATCGCATCTTTACCGCCCCTCAGCCTGCATCAACATCCCATGCTTGTTTTTACGCTGGGAGAGTTAGCCCGCCTACACTCCCGCTTCGACGAAGCACAGGGTTGGTATCGTCAGGCTGAAACCATCTGGCGCGCCCGTGGACAGCAAGACGGCATCGCCCGCGCCCTGCGTGGACAAGCGCGCGTCTATCTCGACACGGTCAATCCATCAGAAGCAGAAAAACTGCTTGAAGAAGCCATCCGCTTAAGTGATGGCTTTGAAGACCGCGAAGCGCAAGTCCGCTTGTTTGAATTGCTCGCCGAAAATAAACTCAACTCAGGCCATGTAGATGAAGCGGAGCGTCTCCGTCAGCGCGCCGAGGAATTGCGGCTCGAAGGCCCGTCCAACGATCAGTTACTCTTCCGCGTTTGGCTCCGCACGGGCAGGCTCAACGAAGCCCGCCACGGACTCGAAGAACACGCAGAAGCCGAAAAACAACAACCCGTCCAAACTCCGCGCGCACATCGCGAAACACATTTAATTCTTTCGCTCATCTATTCATTTCAAGGATTGGGCGATCTCGCCTATCGATCTGCTTTGGATGGAACTCGCCGCGGTAATGAATTGAAATCACCATTCGTTACCGCAGTCGGCCACATGCGGCAGGGACATGCGCTCATGCTTGCAAGCGAAAATAATTACACATTGGCGCGCACACAATTTGAGAAAACAATTGAG
>JAVBXV010000037.1 GCA_030824405.1 Anaerolineales bacterium
GGTGAACCCATCCCCCGTTCGCGCATGTTATCAGAAACATCACTGGAAATGGAAGGACGATATGTATAAATTTAATGCGTTCTCAAAAAAATTGAGCCCGCTCCATATTCTTCTGCTGATTGCAATCATATTTACTTTGATGCCACCTTCCGCCTACTCCGTTGTTTCGGCTCAGCAGGCTGCGAGTCCCTGGTCTGAGGTACGCACCATCCACACCGCAGATTATGGAGTGGACGCTCCCAGCGGGATTGCATATTCGCCAGGAGCAAAGGCTTTCCTGCTGTGGGAAAGTAATGGCGACGTTACAGGAATCGGGATGAATGAGGATGGGGTCGACACCGCAGGACTCAATATTCCCGTTGAAGATGCGCGAGGTCTGGCTTTTAATAAATTTACGAATTCCCTGTTCGTTCATAGCAAAGCGAATACCCAACTGGAGGAATTCAGTGTGGACAATAATGGCATCCCCAAAGCTGGTTCTGGAGCCAGACAGAACTACAACATGAATCTACTTAATTTAAATCAGGTACGCGGCATGGACTTTGATCCGCTTGGCGGCAGCATGTTTGTTTTGAATTCAGGCGGAAACCAGGTGGTCATTCTTAGACCCACAGCCGCTTCAGGCTACGATGATGATCTGGCCATTCGCCAAAGAAGAGTGGCGCGCATCGATCTGGAGACTTTGGGATATTCCAACCTGCAAGGAATCGCCTTCAACCCAGCTAACAATAACCTCTATCTTTTGGATGCCGCCAACCGCAAGGTATATGAAATTACACAGGATGGGAGGAATGTGTCTTTTTACGATATTGGTTCGTTGCAATTAACCAATCCCTCATCAATATTATTTGCACCCAGCGGTGACAACACGGATGATCCGAATATGCACAGTCTGTTCGTTCTGGATGGCGCACTCGCAACAACAGGTCCAGCCTCATCAGAAAGTTCAAGATTCAAGCTTGCCAGCCCGATATTGAAAACCGCTTCAAGCGGTCAGCTTGTTGAACTGGCGTTGGCAGCCCCATCCGTACTTCCCGCAGGGACGACCTTATTCCCCACCGCACTGGTGCGGATACAGGACATGTCTAATAATGCATGGAGTCCGTCCTCGCCTGACCCATCTGGTATTGACTATTGGCCTCTGACTGGACGGCTCCTGACCAGCGACAGTGAAGTGGAAGAGATGCCGCCTTATTGGGTGGGCAAGAATGTTTTCGAAGCAACGGTAACTGGAACCTTAACCAACACATGTACAACATCACCGTGGTTCTCGAATGAACCCACCGGGATTGCGATCAATCCGTTTAATAATCGAGTCTATTTTGCAGATGACAGTGGGGGCGGAAAGATGCACGAGCTTAATATAGGAAACGATGGCATCTACTGCACTGGCGACGACTCGGTCACAAGTATCAGTTTCGCCACTGATGTGGAAGATGTGGCGTACGGAAACAATACGCTCTACATTGCCGGGGGGGTTGATGCTGAGATATTCAGCTTCAACTTGGGACCAAACGGCGTTTTGGGCGGTGGTGATGACGGGCCTGTAACCCATTGGGATACTGCCAGCCTTGGCTTCGATGATCTTGAGGGACTCGGTTACAACGCAGACAACGGCACACTTTTCATGATTAGCACAGTGGGAAGTGAGAAATATATGGGAGAAACGACACCTTCAGGAACGCTGTTGCGCGCATATGATCTATCGGTAATGGGAAGCGGCTCCAATATACGTTCAGATGTGACGTATGCTCCGAGTAGTTATAATCCATCAGTCAAGAGTATCTATATTGTCGGCCGCGGCGTTGACAATGGCACGGACCCCAATGAAAATGATGGAAAGTGGTGGGAAATTTCTTTGGGAGGTTCAATACCAACGTCTACTTCCTCCAATACACCTGGAGGGCCAACGTTTACATCCACAAGCACTCCAACAATTACATTCACACCCACGCCAACCTTTACTCCTGCCCCCACAGCAACCGCCACCCTTCCACCTGGCGCATCCACGAATCCGATGTACATTTCACTGGCAAGCAACGGAACTATCGGCGGTGTTGCTTCTGCTGACGAGGACATCCTGCGCTTCGACGGTACAAGCTGGAGCTTGTTCTTCGACGGCTCAGATGTCGGCGTGAGTTCGATGGATACATTTGGCTTCTCAATCCTGAACTCAAACAGCGCCCTGTTCACCTTCAATAACAGCATTACGCTTGGCGGGACAGCGTACGCCCCCAGTGATATTGTGCGCTTCGACGCCACATCCTTTGGCGCAAACACCTTCGGCACATTCAGCATGTATCTGGACGGCAGTGACATAGGACTGGATGTCTCCGCTGAAAACCTCGATGCGGTCACCGTACTCCCCGATGGACGAGTGTTGATCTCCACGACAGGCAATCCCTCTGTTCCAGGTGTGAGCGGAAACGATGAAGACATACTGGCTTTCAGCCCCGCTTCATTGGGCGATGTCACCAGCGGCACCTGGGCAATGTACTTCGACGGCTCTGATGTCGGTCTGGCTGACAGCAACAGCGAGGATATCGACGCTCTGGATGTAATCGAAGGCAATATCTATCTTTCGACTTTGGGCGCATTTAGCGTGACCGGCACTGCTGGTACAAATAATGATGTCTTCATCTGTTCACCCGCTTCATTGGGTGATGTCACTACCTGCACCTTCCAACCTGCGCTGTATTTTGATGGCAGCACCTGGGGCCTGGGCACAAACAATATTGACGCCTTCGCTTTCCTCATTCTTGGGCCGATCCCAACTGCCACGCCAAGCAATACGCCTGCGCCAACATTCACATCAACCAATACTCCAACCATTACCCCCACTTTTACACCTACAAATACGCCAACTATTACTCCAACCTTTACATCCACGTCCACACCTACAAACACGCCGACTATCACCCCAACCTTTACAGCTACAAATACGCCAACAAATACACCAACTTTCACCTCCACCCCCACAACTGACCCGCTTGCCACAGCCACCTTCACCCCAACACCTACAAATACACCGCTCGATACGCCGACCTTCACACCAACGCCAACCTTTACTCCTACACCGCTTCAATCGAACCAGCCAATTTACATCTCACTTAGCGGAGGTGGGACAGTTGGCGGGGTGACCGCCGAAGACGTTGATATCGTATCTTTCAACGGTACCAGTTGGTCCATGTTCTTCGATGCTTCCGATGTAGGCATCAGCACCAGCGGACAGGATCTGAACGATTTCGCCATCGTTGACTCAAACACACTCCTGCTGACATTTAATGCGGCAGTCACGGTTGGCGGAATTGCAGTAGACCCATGGGACGTTGTTCAATTCAATGCAACATCGCTTGGTGACGTGACCGCTGGGACATTCAGCATGTATCTGGATGGAAATGATGTCGGTCTGGACACTAGCGGCGAATTGATCGATGCGCTGGATATCCTGCCCGATGGACGCGTGCTGATTTCAACCACAAGCACTCCATCCATAACAGGCATCACCGCACTTGATGAAGATATTTTGGCTTTCACCCCGCTGACATTGGGTGACAACACAAGCGGCACCTGGTCCATATACTTTGACGGTTCTGACGTTGGGCTTGCCGACAGCAGCAATGAGGACACAGCCGGTCTCGACGTCACTCCCAATGGCGATATATACTTGTCAGTGCTGACTGACTTTTCTGTAACAGGCATCTCTGGTTTCAATGAAGATGTATTTGTCTGCCTCCCAACTTCCCTAGGCGATGTCACTGCCTGCATTTACCAGCCCACGCTCTATTTCGATGGCAGCAACTGGGCATTAGGCACCAACGCAGTGGACGGTATTCAAATCCCATGAAACGGGAGTTCTTCAAGAACAACATCCTCTTATGCTGCATCATAGTCCTCAATCTTGCGTTCGTTACCATACCGTCTGAGGATATCCGTTGCGAATACTGGGTGGCCCCCGAGGGAAAAGATACTAATCCCGGTTCATACTCTCTGCCCTGGGCCACCCTTAAGTTTGCCGCCACCGCTGTTCCAGATCGCGACTGTGTCGTCTGGTTCAAAGACGGAGTCTACAATGGCAGTCAACGCATAAAACGGCAATTCGAAACCTTTACCAAATTCAAGTCACTTCACCCATATCGTGCGATCTTTCAAAACACAGGGCCTGTTGTCAGCATCACTGACGCCAGATATATCATCCTGGATGGATTCGTGTTCCAGCATGCCAGCGCAGATTCCACGTCACTGGTTGTTCAGGTAAAAGGCGCGGAGAATATTATTCTCCGCAATAACATTTTTCACGATTCCTACGGCGACGACTTGTTAAAGATATATAACCGTGCAAAGTTCGTGAAGATTGAAAGCAACTTGTTTTACAACCAGGGACCATCCGAACAGCACATTGATGTAAATAGTGTCACCGATATCGTCATTCAGGACAATATCTTTTTCAACGATTTCGAAGCCAGCAACCGTCCAGTTGCAAACAACACCAAACACTATATTGTGATCAAAGACAGCAATGAAGGAGAAGATGAACTTCTCGGAGACGAACGTATCACTGTCCAGAGGAATATTTTCCTTAACTGGCAGGGCGGAGTCAGCGAAACTTTTTTACAGATTGGCAACGACGGCAAACCCTACCACGAAGCAAAAAATGCCACCATTCAAAATAATTTATTTCTGGGCAACTCTCCAATTCCCATGACTGCGGCTTTTGGGGTCAGTGGCGCAACCGATATCCGCTTCATCAACAATACGATTAGCGGCGACCTGCCTGCCAAGGCGTATGCGGCGTACATGACCATCAAGGATCAGAATCCAAAGAACAACAATATCCTTCTATGCAATAACATCTGGTCTGACCCAACTGGCAGCATGGGATCGTCCAGCAATGAAAATGATAATGAATTTTCTGATGGAGACCCCGCCAACAACCTAGATCTGATCCTGGACAATAACCTGTACTGGAATGGCGGAAAAAAAATACCAAATGGGGATCTGCTAAACCCATTGAAAGATGACACTCACCGCTTCATTGCCGACCCCGGGCTTGATACCGATTTCGAAAACTTGATCCTCCCCTTATGGAATAATGGCTCCGCCTTTCCCAGCGGCAACGTCAGCATACGAAACGAGTTCCTCTACCTCGCACAAAAGTACGGCTCTCCCTCCAACTACAGTCCCGCCTTAA
>JAVBXV010000221.1 GCA_030824405.1 Anaerolineales bacterium
CTGCGCGAAAAAGGAATATCCGTCACTGAAGTTGCCGACTACACCCAATCTCCTGAAATTCTCGGTGGGCGCGTAAAAACTTTGCACCCCGCCATTCACGGCGGCCTGCTCGCCCGCCCAACAGATGCCGACCACAAGGAACTGCTCGATCTCGGCTGGGATTTTATCGACCTCGTTGCCGTCAATTTGTATCCGTTTGAAGCCACCATCGCAAAAGAAAATGTCACCTATGCCGATGCGATCGAAAATATTGACATCGGCGGCGTCACATTGATTCGCGCAGCCGCAAAAAATCATGAACGTGTCACCCTCGTTTGCGACCCATCCGATTACAATGACATCCTGACCGCGCTGCAGAACGGCACGATCCCTTTTGCAACGCGTAAGCAGCTCGCGGTCAAAGGCTTTCAATCCACCGCGCATTATGATGCCATGATCTCAGGATACCTAATAAATGACTGATGCCCTTCACGCTCTCTCCCCATTGGATGGACGCTACGCAGAAACAACCGCCCCACTCAGCGGATACTTCTCCGAGTTCGCTTTTCTACGCGACAGAGTGCGCGTCGAGCTGGACTTTCTGCCTGCTCTTTCCAAAACTGGCCTCACCCGCCCGCTGACAGATTTTGAAACCGCGCAACTCACATCCATCCAAACAAATTTCTCATCAGCCGATGCAGAATCCATTCTTGCATACGAACGCAAAACGCGCCACGATGTCAAAGCCATCGAATACTTTATTCAGGAAAAACTACAGGGCACTTCGCTGCAAGATCTGATTCCCTGGATCCATTTTGGATTGACCTCTGAAGACACCAACAGCCTCGGCCAGGCGATTGCCCTAAACGAATCGCGGACAAAAATCATCCTGCCTGTTCTCGATACTCTGATCACTGCTCTCTCCGACTTCGCCGCTCACAACCGCGCCGTCCCCATGCTGGCCCGCACGCATGGACAGTTCGCAGTCCCCACCACGTTGGGAAAAGAATTCGCTATTTACATTGCCCGCCTCAAAAAGACGCGTGCTGAAATCGCCGCGTTTCGTTTTGAAGCCAAGCTGACAGGTGCTGTGGGCAACTTCAACGCTCTGCAAGCCACCGCCCCACAAGTGGACTGGTTATCTTTCAGCGAAGAATTCGTTTCACATTTTGATCTTGAACCCAATCTATTCACCACCCAAATTTTGCCCTACGATAACTGGGTGCGTTACTTTGACCTGCTGCGCCTAACCAATTCCATCTTGATCGATTTCGCGCAGGACATCTGGCGTTATATCAGTGATGGTTCGCTTAAGCAGGCAGTCGTTGCAGGCGAAGTGGGGTCTTCGACAATGCCGCAAAAGGTCAACCCCATTGACTTTGAAAACGCAGAAGGCAATCTTGGCATTGCCAATGCACTCTTTGCACATTACGCTCAAAAATTGACTATCTCCAGATTGCAGCGTGACCTGTCCGATTCCACTGTTCGCCGCACGTTTGGCACAGCGTTGGGTCACAGCCTGATCGCCTGGAACAACTTCCAGCGCGGGTTGAAGCGTATTGCTCCTGATGAGCAAAAACTCAAAGCGGAATTAAATGCCCATTGGGAAGTCGTATCCGAAGGCGCACAAACCATCCTGCGTGCAGTTGGAAAACCTGATGCATACGAGTCGCTCAAAGAACAAACGCGCGGACGAGTTTTAACGGAAGCAGAATACAAAGCCTGGGCCGATGCAATTGACGTGGACGAAACGACGCGCGGACAATTGAAAGCGCTCTCGCCCGAAACGTATATTGGGCTTGCCATTCAACTGACAGACCGAGTCTTGAATTCATAAAAAAACAGACCGCATGCAAATTGCATGCGGTCTGTTTTTTATTCATTTATCTTATGGGCAATGCGGCGCGAGCTTGTTGGCTTCGTTGACCGAAGTGCTCCAGGAATATTCTTCGTTATCGCTGAAGTAATAATAGGTGGCGCCGTTGGGCATCATGACGACGGTGATGCCGCCATAGCCAGACATGAACGGGGTGTAGAACGAGCAGGTGTAACCATCTGCGGATGTAAATTCTTTTGCCCAGAAACCATTGTTGTATTTGAATACGGGAGTGCCAGTGGTATCCAGACCGCGGTCGGTGGCATCGTCTTGCATGGAGTCCGCGAGCATGTCAGGCTGGAGGATCTGCGTGCTGTTGATGACGCCGTTCTGGTTGTTCAACAACATTGCAACCTTGGCAATATCATCCTGTGTCCAGAACATGCCGTAGCCAGCAAATGCCTGGCCGCTTGCGCTGTTATCAGTGCGGACGGAGGTCAACGCGCCTTTGCTTAGATTAAGCGGCACGAATACTTCGTCACGCAGCATGTTGAAGATATCACTGCCGCCGCCCTGTGCATTCAAATAATTTTGCATGGCACGGCCGACAATGAATGTGTCTGATGAGTGATAGTTCCAGTATGTGCCCGGGGAAACTTTGCTGGGGAAATTAAAAGCGGCAGTTATCTTGTCGCTGTAGGGTTCGGCGAGGAAGAAGGTTTCCATGTAGGAGCCCGCTTCATCTGATTCGTAGCCAGCCAGACGATAGTTGCCCGTTGCCATATCGATCGTGTTGTTAAAAGTGACATTGGTCCACACGCCGATGCTGCTGGAATATTCAGGGACATAATCCTGGATCAGCAGGTTGTATACGCCTGTACCGTATTTCTGTCCAAGACGCATGAGGGAGATGGAGGCCATGGCAGATTTCGCGGTTGAATAGGAAGGCGTACGCATGGAACTGCAGTAGGCGTACTGTCCATAACGAGTGCCGCAGCCTGAAACATAATTGACACCGTTGAAGACAACGCCATAGTTGGTCATGTGAGCGGCGGTGACTCCACTGCCGAATACCGAAGTATCCACACCAGAGGATGGGTAATCGGTGGCCAGTTCCGCAATGGATTTGGTGGGCAGGCGGTTGGCAACTTCAGTTGCGTGATTGGCTTTATAGGTGGCGGCGTTGGTCACTGCGTATGGCGAGTATGTGGCGGAGAGTTGCCCCCACATGTTGACCTTATAGTACACGCAGGTTTCCTGTGTGATCTGATAACGCACATTGGAAACAGATGAACCATTAAAAAGGAAGGTCATCACGCCGTTATGCGTGCAGTTGGAATTTCGTTGTACCAATGCAAATGGGAAGGACGCACGCGACCAGCCGCTGTCACTGGTTTCTGACCAGGCGCGACCAGGGCCGACAATGTAATTCCAGTAGAGATGACCAGTGATGCTCAAGCCTTGCGTGACAGGGATGAGATGACTGCCGTTTTGAACGAACTCAAAATTGAAATCAGGCAAATGCTTGCGTGGGTCATCAGCCGAACCTGTATAACGATAGGTATCTGTCACTTCGCTAAAACCGCCGCTGGTGGATTCGTTGTTCAACACCAGTGAACCTTCAAATGTATGTAACGGCATGGCCGCATTGGCAGGCAGGGCGAAAGCGCCATCGTCCACGGGGGCGGTACTGGAGCCTGAAGTCAGGTTGGCATATGTCAGCAAGGTGCGAGTCACAGAGCCAGAACCAGTTAGCGGGTCGCCGGGAACCGATCCGCCTGGCAGCGGAGTCGATGTTGGGCCAGGGGTCACTGTCGGGCCAGTTGTGGCAGTGGGCGGAATCGCAGTGCTGGTTGGCGCTGCTCCAGATGTGCCGCTGATGGTGATGTCTTCGGCGTAGCAGTAATCTCCAGTGGTGGCGCCATTGCCGCGATAGCGAACCTGAAAGCTGGCGTTCTGATCTGCACCAGAAATATTATTTGACGTGCCAGAGATGAACGCGGAGTTATCCTGTCCATCATTCAGCGTGCCGATCGCAGTCCAACCGCTGCCGGTGTTGATCTCTGCGTAACAATGGTCTGCGCTTTCCAAAGAAGAAGCCGCCATGTTCCAGGTGACGGAAATACCGGTGTATCCAACGGTGGACACTGCGCGGGTGATGCTGCTGGTACCGCGCAAACGAACGGAGTTGGCAACAATGGCTGGAGTGGCAACGCCATCCACTGTTCCGCTGGCTGTCCACCCACTGTAGCCGCTGTTAAAGTTTGTCGAATAAATAACGGACGCCTGTTGTGCAGGCGCAGGGCTGCCCATTGCGGTGAGCATTAACGAAACTGCCACCCAAATGGACAAGGACAATAGAACCGACTTCTTCATTGATAAGTTCTCCTTTGGTGATTGGTTCACTCCACGAGCAGACCGCCTGCAAGTGGTAAACAAAACGAGCAACCCATGGTGGGCTGCCCGTTGGTTTTCAATTAAATTAACGGTTGTTTGAATTATCCAATTTGTGGAAATATTTTAAGACGCCGAGTTTTTCAAAACTTCCCTTTTGCAGAGCACCATCTTCATACAATGGGAACTTGTGACCCGAGTCGCGCAGCTGCTTGAGCGTTTGTCCCAATCCCAGCGTACCATATTCGCGCGTGCGGCTGGTGTGATCGAGATCGAGCATCTCGGTCATGAAGGTCTGGTTGGTCGATGCCTCCTGCAAGACACGTCCATCGGGGTTGATGATCGTCGAACGCCCGCCGCCCCACTCGCCAATGCCGTTGATGCTGACAAAGAAACATTGATTGAACAAGGCGTTCGCGCGCGCCATCACCAACTCCAACTCGCGGTCAGAAGTGGGAGTGAGCGTAGGTTGAATGATCACCTCTGCACCCATCCACGCCAGTTGGCGCGATACTTCAGGGAACCACATGTCGTAACAAATGCACAACCCAAAACGACCCACATCTGGAATATCAAAAACACAGAATTGATCACCGGGCGTTGTACCCGCTTCATACGGCAGCCATGGAAACATCTTGCGATATTTCGCAACGATCTCACCCTGCGGAGAAATGACCAGCGCGGTGTTATATAACTTGTCACCGTCCAATTCCCACATCGAGCCGGGCACCAGCCACTGTCTTGTTTTTCGTGCCAGCGCCTGCAAGCGTTCGGTCAACGGGCCGGGGATGGCTTCGGCGTTTTTCTTCCACCAATCCACTTCTTCTGGCGTCTTGAATTGCACCAGCCCTGGCACCACCAATTCATGATAGACCACCATGTTCACCCAGGGAAATCCCTTGGCAATGTTCACCGCAATTTCAGACATCTTATCGATGGTCGCATGCGCGTCCCAGGGCAATACAGACATCTGCACACCCGCAATACCAAATAAACGAGTC
>JAVBXV010000311.1 GCA_030824405.1 Anaerolineales bacterium
CCCGCTGTGTCTGTGATGGTTGCGTCTCCCAATCCGCTCGACCAGTTTTTGGCGCATCATCCTGAATATTTCTTTGGCAGTTCACCAGAGATGGCTTTGGTGAACCCGAATCATTTGTTGATTCTGCTTGAACATTTGCGCTGCGCCATGTTTGAATTGCCCTTTCAAAAAGGCGATGGCTTTGGCAGTATCTCGGATGAATTGCTGGAAGAATATCTTGAGTTTATGGTCAGCAATCAGGATGCGCATTTTTCGAACGAAAAATATTTTTGGATGAAAGATGAATATCCCGCTGCGACGATTTCGCTGCGATCTGCTTCTCCGCAAAGTGTTGTACTGCAAGCCGCTGCAGACGATGGCCGACCGATAACCATCGGCACTGTGGACGGTGAAAGCGCCGCGTGGGTGGTTCACCCAGGCGCGATCTACATGCACGAAGGCCAGCAATATTTTGTGCAGGAGTTTGATCTCGAAGGTCATGTGGCGCAGCTCGTGCCCGTCGGTTTGGATTACTATACCGAGGCGCAAAAGAATTCCGAGATCGAAGTGTTATCTAAAACAGAGCAAGCCGCTGTTTTTGGCGGTGATAAAAATTATGGCGAAATTCAAGTCACCACGCAGGTGGTTGGGTATCGAAAGATTCGCTGGTTTACTTATGAAACTCTCGGACAGGAACCGCTTGAGATGCCGCCTTCGGAATTGCAGACAACTGGCTACTGGCTCTCGCTCTCCGAAGGAACAGTGACGCGTCTGCGCGATGCGGGTGTGTGGACCAATGACCCGAACGCATACGGCCCAGACTGGCCGAAGATCCGCGAACGTGTGCGCGCGCGTGATGGATATAAATGTCAGGTGTGCGGCACGCTTGAAACGGGTCGTCAGCATGATGTGCATCACAAGATCCCATTTCGTGCATTTGTCCGCGATGGCATTCTTGACCGTGAACAGGCCAACCGTTTGGAAAACCTCAGCACGCTTTGTACCAGTTGTCATCACAAGGTGGAACAAAACGTCCGTATTCGCAGTGGGCTGGCTGGTCTTGGTTTTGTGCTGGAAAATCTCGCGCCATTATTTTTGATGTGCGATACGCGCGACCTCGGAGTTCATACCGACCCAGCAGGCACAGTCAATGGACAGCCATCTGTCGTCCTGTATGACCTTGTCCCTGCGGGGATCGGTTTCAGCCAAAAATTATTTGAGATCCATGATGAATTGATTCAACGTGCGTATGAATTGGTCAGCCAATGTGAGTGTGAAGATGGCTGCCCCTCGTGCGTGGGACCTGGCGGTGAAAATGGAGTGGGGGGCAAGCAGGAAACGCTGGCGATCTTGAAAGCATTGGTTGGTAAAGAATGGAAGGATGAAAAATGATAGAACTGGATGCGATTATTACTTGTCCGCAGTGCAGCTTTTCCAAAGCGGAGCAGATGCCGCAGGATACCTGAATTGTTTATTATCAATGCACCAGTTGCGGTGCAATATTGCAACCCAAAACAGAGGATTGTTGTGTCTATTGCTCCTTTGCTGATAAGCACTGTCCGTCAAAGCAAATAGAAAAAATGGAAGATGTATAAGTGAATGAAAGAATTCTTCGACACATGGAAGCAAAAAGCCAGACAACTCAAGGTTGAAGTCCATGCTCTCTATCTTGCGTATCAAGACCCAAGAGTCTCATGGGCTGCACGAATATTTACAGCTTGTGTGGTTGCCTACGCCTTCAGTCCGATTGATCTGATTCCAGATTTCATTCCCGTGATCGGCTATTTGGATGATTTGATCTTAATTCCTCTGGGTGTCAAAATAGCCCTTTCGATGATCCCTGCAGAGGTAATGACGGAAAGCCGCATGCAGGCACAGGAAATGATCCGTCAGGGCAAACCTGTCAATTGGGTGGCTGCTGTACTGATTGTCTTGATCTGGGTTTTGTTGGTGGTGTACACGGTCAATTTTTTGGGGCGCACTTTTAATTTATTTTGATACTGTTGCATAATATAAAAAATTTTTGATCTAAGAGAGTGTTTCTATAAAATATGATCACCCTGACTGAATTTTTTGAACTTAATCGTGAGATCATCCTTTTCGTATATGGATTGGTATTTTTTCTGTTGGGCTTTGCCATCATCCTGCAAACCCGTCAATCTTCACGGCTGGATCTGGCGCGGAATTTACGCTGGTTGGCCGTGTTTGGAATTACACACGGATTTTATGAATGGGGCGATCTTTTCATTCCCATTCAGGGTGAATATCTGAATGAAGCCACCATGCGGGTCTTGTATTTTATCCACAAGATATTGCTGGCAGTTTCATTCGCATGTCTGTTTGAGTTTGGAATTGCAGTGCTCCCCTCCAGTAAAAGTGTGCGCGGCTTTCACTGGCAGACCGTTGCGATCTTTGTCGCCTGGACAGTGATCGTCTTTTTCATTTTCCCTGGCGACCCTATTGACCGTGACTGGAGACGGATGGCGAATGCGTTGGCGCGCTATTTTATTGGGTTCCCCGGTGGAATGCTGGCCGCCTATAGTTTGCGAATTCATACCCTGCAACGCATCCAACCTTTGAATGTGCCGAAGATCGTGCAAATGTTTCAGATCGCTGGCATTTCATTGGGGTTGTATGCCGTGGTGGGTGGGTTGATCGTTCCTGCTGTTGGGTTCTTCCCAGGCAATCTTGCGAATACAGACACCTTCACTGAGTTGATCGGCGTGCCGCCGTTGGTGTTTCGCTCACTGGTTGGGACGGTGATCGCGTTTACGCTCATCCGTGCGTTGGAAGTGTTCAGCCTTGAAACGGACCGCCGCATTGAACAACTGGAACAGCAGCAGATCATTAATGCCGAACAGGAACGCCTCGCGCGTGACCTGCATGATGGCGCCATTCAAAAAGTATACACAGCGGGCCTGCTGGTGGAATCAGCGGCCAGGTTGGCTGTGCCTGAAAGTGAAATGGATAAACGACTCAAGCGTGCCGTGGTTGCGCTCAGCGATTCAATTCTGGACCTGAGGCGGAATCTGTCCGAGTTACATTCCCACACCCAGGTCATTCAGCCGCCGCTTCCAGAACTTTTACAGAATATTGCAGAGAATCCCAATTACAACACCATGGTGCATATCTCGATCAAAAATAACCTGCCTGTTGAAAAAGCCATTTCAGGCATGCGTTCGAACCATGTGGTTTCCATTATCAACGAGGCCATGGCGAATACCGTCCGCCATGCACAGGCACGAAATGTAACCATTGAAACGAAAGACCTGGGTGAATCTTTGCAAATTCAGATCAGGGATGATGGGCTTGGTTTGTCTGCTGAAGCTAAAAATGGATATGGCCTGCGCAATATGCGCGACCGTGCGCGTTTATTGAATGGCAATGTTGAATTCGAAAACAACAAAGGCCTTGTTGTCACCCTTACTGTTCCGTGGAAAGAGTAGATGAAAAAAATTCAAGTTTTACTAGTTGATGACCATGCCCTTGTGCGCCTCGGTTTAATGACCCTGCTCAACGACCAGCCAGATATGGAAGTGATCGGTGAAGCCAGTACTGCGGGGGAGGCGGTGAAAGCGGCCGAGAAGCTCAACCCTGATGTGATCCTGATGGATATCCGTTTGCCGGGCGAAGGTGGAATTGAAGCCACACGTCAGGTGACTGATCGATTCCCGAAAATAAAGGTGGTGATGCTGACCTCCTTCGCGGATGATGAATTGGTGATGCGTGCCATTAATGCAGGTGCGGTTGGGTACGTGTTGAAACAAGTCGGGAATGAAGAGCTGATTCGGGCGATTCAGGCTGCGGCTAGGGGCGAAGCGGTTCTTGATCCATCCACAACGGCACGGCTGTTGACACGAGTCCGCGCGGCGGAGCGGAAGGCGGAGGAGGATGCCTTCCGTGATATTTCTGATCGTGAGATGGATGTGTTGCTGCATCTTGCGAAAGGGAAGACGAATGCCGATATTGGCAGGCTGTTGAATTTGAGTGAAAAAACGGTTGGGAATTATGTGAGCTCGATGTTCGAGAAATTGCATTTGAATAACCGCATTGAACTTGCGGCGTATGCGTATGAACATCATTTGTTTGAGAGGGTTGGCAAGGAATAAAATTTATCCCCCGCAGAATTCTGCGGGGGATTTTTTTACTCAATCAAGAGGAGAAGCTTTATTGAGGTTTGAAAACGAGGAAGGAAGGTGCGGTTTGTGTTGCGTGGCGAACCTGTGCGTTTTCGAAGACTGCTACACCGAAGTAATACTGTGCGGTCAGGTCTGTGAATTGCACATCGAATTCGGAGTTGGTGTTGAGCAAGCGGCCAAATTCGATTGTCCAGGTGCCATCAGCCCATACCCAGCCTGCGGAGATGTTGCCGCGGTCGCCAACGATCGTGGATTTCACGATGGCGGGGATGTAGGAGCCAACGGGCATTGCATCGAGGTCTTCCTGGGTCAGGGCAACTTTTTCGCTGTCGAGAATGTAGCCAGGAGCGCCAGTGGTCATGTCAATGCTGGGTGATGTGTACCCAGGGATGGTTTTGTTTGGAACTGTTTTGGTTGCATCGGCAGGGTCAGGCATGGAGGCGAAGTTATCTACATAGCCGCCGCTTTCCTTGGGGTCGCTCTTGCGTCCAGCTTCTTTGGCTGTGTCAGCGTTGAACACGGTCCAATCAAGATATTGGTCGTCAAGCTGATTCAGGTTGCGGATGGATTTCCAGTGCCAGATGTCGCCCAGTTGGCCTTCACCAGCAGTGTACTTGTTTCCGTAAGGCTTCAATTCAGGATTTTCGCCGTCATGGCAGGCAGTGTAGCAGCCCTTGGTTTCAAATTTATCAATGCTGTTGTTGATGTCCCAGATGAAGGCCATCTTGTCTTCATAAACAGTATTGTTATCGCCGCCTTTGTCAGCTGGGTCTTTGATCTGGATCCAGGTGCCATCTTCCTGTTTCTGCCAGGGAGAGCGGAAGAATGATTCTGTGGGGTCTTCGTAGGTCATCAGGAAGTAAACACTATCAGCAGTGTAGACAGCCTTAAGATTGACCTTGGTTTCAAAGTTGCCAAATCCGCCATCAACATCGATGACAGTTGCTTCGGCATCGGCCCAGAAGGCTTCGTCAGCGACACCGTCAAGGGTGGGGGCTGCGTCCACATAGCTGGCAACGAATGCGCCATCGGGGGCTACCCAGGCGGGTTCGGTGGCA
>JAVBXV010000308.1 GCA_030824405.1 Anaerolineales bacterium
TGCACTTTGAGAAGTTGCACACTTTTCTCGGGGTCGCTTTTTACGAATTCAGAGGCTGTGTCAATACGCTGAGAGAGACTGGCGAGTGTGGGACCAACGCCATCATGGAGATCGCGGCGAAGGCGGCGGCGTTCTTCTTCTTGCGCGGTGACGAGTCTTTCGCGGGATTTTTGCAGATCGTTATTCAGATGCACGGTGTAGGCAGCAACACCTGCCTGTTGGGCGATGATGTTGATCAGCTTCATATCTGCTGTGGAAAAAGATTCACCGGCGGCGCGCGGGGCAAGGAGCAACTCTCCGACACGTTCTGCTTGATAGTTCAAGGGGAGATGAATTAGTTCGGACGGAGACAGTTGACGGGTAGATGCGAAGCGAGGCCCTTCATCCAATAAAGAAATGGCGGCGTACGGGAGTCGCAAGGTCTGCGCGAGAGTCTCGACGATCGTCTGCAACACGGAATCAGGCGCGAGCGCGGAATCGAGACGTTGGCTGAGGCGGATGAGAACTGTGGCGGGGTCGTCACGTTCGCCATACATGAGTCGATTCACGGCGCGTTGTAATCGCTGGCGCAACGGTTCAAAAAGAATGGCGACGACTCCAGTGGCAATGAAAGAGATAACGAGATTGGTTTCGTTGCTGCGGAAGTACAACGCAAACACGCCGACGGTGAGAACATAAAAAAGAATGGTGAGGAAGCTGAGCGTACCATAGACGAGCGTGCGGTTGATGATGGGGTCGATATCCCACAAGCGGTAACGCATGATGGCAATGCCGATGGAAAGCGGAATGAGCATAAAGAACAGGATCAAGCCCGTGACCTGAAGCAAACCAAAGAATGTGCCAAGCTGCATTTGCGGGTAATTAAAGTCTGATGGGAAGGCTATAAGGAAGAAGCCGATGATCGCGATGGAAATGCCATACACCACCCACTTGGTCTGTTGACGGACGATGGGATTGGATACGTTTCGATAGCGATAGATAGGCGCATATACCATGGCAAAGAGTGTGAAAAGTGACAATGCTGTGGAATAGAGCACGCTCCAATTCTGCGGGTTCAAGATGCTGGCGGGAAAGAAATATTCCGCAACAACAAGCGGGAAAACTGCGACTACGTAGATAATCGTCCAACGCGGGACGAAACGTCCATCGGGAAAGACGAAGAACAAAACGATCATCGTGTTGGTATTCAGGAATTGGGCGATGGAACGTGAGAGGTGCCATGTGTCTGTATTGGCGACGATGCGATTGGAAGGAGGCCAGAAAGAGACGCCCATCAGAACCAACGCGAGAGCGACAAAGAGCGTGATACGTTCACTGGGTCTTTTGATAACGATCATGCTTGCGATGACCAAGTGAAGAAGCATGAAGACCGTCCGCAGCGTGGTGAGATAAATGGCATGAGCCTGAGCACTCATGCCAAGATGAGCAAGATTTTCACGCAGTTCGGGGGAAGGGTCGAGAAGCCCTTTGTGGGCGGTGACAACTTCAAAGAAGAAGAACGTCAGCGCCAACAGGGTGAACAGCCCCCACGAGATTTGCGCGGCACGCTGCCAGCGGGCGGGGAGTTGCGGGGAAGAAAGGTCTGCGATCATGGCGCGAAGCATACTTTATTGTATTCCCAAAGTGATGGGAATGTACTCCCTTCCTGCCTGGGAAAATTTCCTGCGCAGTTGGTGAGCCTGCCCAGATGTCAGTGGGAAGTGGAAGTTGTATCCTGTGAACATCATCAAATAAAAGGAGACATACAATGGAATTCTTATCCGACTTTCTCTCATGGGCATGGGCGCGTCATCACAATGTTTTGAGCTGGTACATCCGCCCGATGTTCATCCTGCCCTTCATCTACTTTGCCTACAAACGCAACTGGAAGGGACTCGTCGTCACAATCATTGCTCTGTTCACCAGCATGTTCTGGTTCCCTGCACCCGCAACCGTTGACCCCGCCGTGGAACAGTTCCTACAAGCTGAAAAAGATTATATCCTCGGCGATTGGACACTTTCAAAAGTTTTGGGGTCACTCACCGTGCCTGCGTTTTTCTATTTCCTTGCACTGGCGTTTTGGAAACGATCCTGGTGGTGGGGTGTGGCGGTTATCAATCTCGCCGCGTTGGGAAAAATTGCCTGGAGTGTTATTGCAGGCGGAGAATCAGGTTGGGCGGTACTCGTCCCTGCCGTGATCGGGATGCTGGTCTGCGATGCGGCGGTCTATCTGGGCGTGACTTTTATCAACAAGCGGCAAGCCTTATCGGCCACAGAAGCAAAATAAAAAAAGAGGAAAAATGTTTATCAATATATTCTTTTTACTGGTTATGATGGCAGTTTCAGTTTTGTTCGGCTGGTTAGCCCGTCGATCCTGGAAAACCAGAAATACCTTTTCGAAATGGGGCGGCCGCATTCTTAGCGGACTGCTTTCAGTGCTCGTTGGCTTTGCAAGCATAGCAACCGTAATCGGTATGGTCAAATCTTACACCCCCCGCACCGCTCCAGTCCCCGACCTGAAATTGGCTGGTACTTCAGAACAAATCCAACGCGGTGAACATATCGCTGACACATTTTGTACTTCCTGTCACTCGGTGAGCAAGGAATTGCCACTGACTGGCGGCGTTGATATCGGCGAAGACATTCCAATACCTGTTGGCGCTTTTGTTTCAGCAAATTTAACCCCTGCAGGTCCGCTGAAAGATTGGTCGGACGGTGAGATATTCCGCGCCATCCGCAATGGCATTGACCGCGATGGCCGTGGGCTGTTCGTGATGTCGAATATTCGAGGGCGTAATCTGAGCGACGAGGATTTACAGGCTCTGATCGCCTACCTGCGCAGCCAGCCTGCCGTCGTCAATGAAACTCCAAATCCACTTGACCAGCCAAACATTCTAGGTTTCATCATGCTCGGCATAGGCGTGTTGCCGTCCGACCAACCACTAATCACAGATGTGATCACAGCACCTTCCAAAGGACCAACTGTCGAATACGGTGAATACATTCTGAGTTATCAGGATTGCAGGGATTGCCATGGTGAAAACCTGCTCGGAGGCGTCGAAGATCAGTTGACTCCGCTTGGACCAAACC
Organism: Anaerolineales bacterium; assembly: GCA_030824405.1. Taxonomy (GTDB): domain Bacteria; phylum Chloroflexota; class Anaerolineae; order Anaerolineales; family Villigracilaceae; genus Villigracilis. The sequence goes on from JAVBXV010000308.1 coordinate 3,070, forward strand.
TGAAGGTAGTGGCAGGTTGGACACAGGAGCAGTTCATCGCCACGCTGCGCACGGGTGTCGATCCTTCAAATCATGCTCTCGACCCGGCAAAAATGCCGTGGAAATCCATTGGGCGCATGGATGATGAAGAACTGACAGCAATCTACCTTTACCTGTCGGGCTTGCCATAGAAGAGGTATGACCCATAAATGTTTTTGGTTCCTGAGATCGCATGAACTTGGGAACCAAAAACAAAAAAGAGACTCAAAAATGGGATTCTTATCTGATTTTCTTTCATGGGCATGGGCGCGTCATCCTAACGTTTTGAGTTGGTATCTCGGCCCCATATTTATCCTACCCTTCATCTACTTTGCCTACAAGTACAGTCGGTAGGGACTCGTCGTCACGATATACTGCTGTAGTGTGCAGATAATAGGAGGTTCAAATGACCACAAAGAAAATTATTATCATCGGCGGCGGGATCGGTGGATTATGCACTGCGATTGCCTTACAAAATAACGGCTTCGATGTGACTGTGTATGAGAAGGTAAAGAAGCTCGGCGAAGTTGGCGCAGGCTTGACTCTCTGGTCGAATGCGATCAAAGTCTTGCGCGAACTGGGAGTGGCAGATGCAGTGATCTGCGCTGGCTCGAAAGTGAATAGCTCACAAATCCGCGCTTCCAATGGCGCTATGCTGTATGATGCACACATGGGAGAGATGGAAGCTCAATACGGCGAACCCGTGGTTGCCATCCATCGCGCAGCCCTGCATGAAATTCTTATCAACGCACTGAATCCAAATACATTGAAACTTGGAATTGGCTTTATAAAATTCGAGCAGAACGAAAAAGATGTGACCGTGTATTTTGACGACGGTGAATCCGATACCGCCGATCTGCTCATTGGCGCAGATGGAGTCCATTCCGCGGTGCGCAGGCAAATGTTTCCAGAAATCAATCTGCGCTATTCAGGCTACACCGCCTGGCGCGGCGTGGTTGAGACAGAGAACGAAGCTGCTTTGGGTCTCACCTCTGAGTCTTGGGGTGTGGGCACACGCTTTGGCATCGTCCGTGTAGATAAAAGTCGCGTTTACTGGTTTGCCACATCCAACCAGTCTGCAGGGGAAAAATCCACGGGCGAGCAAAGAAAGGTAAAACTGTTGGGTTTGTTTAAAGATTGGCATGATCCGATTCATTACCTGCTGGATGCGACTCCTGCAGACTTGATCCTGCAAAACGACATTCACGACATCCCACCCTTCGCTTCCTGGTCTACGGGACAGGTGACTCTGCTCGGTGATGCTGCCCACCCGACGACTCCCAACATGGGGCAGGGCGCGTGCATGGCAGTTGAATCTGCTTACGTGTTGAGTCGCTCACTGAAAGAGCAAACAGATACAAGGTCCGCATTGAAGCGATATGAGAGTCAACGTCACGTCCGCACCGCATGGATCACGAACATGTCATGGACAATCGGCAAAGGCGGACAGGTTAGCAATCCGCTTTTGTGCAGAGCACGAAATTTTCTAGTGAAGGTCACGCCGAAAAGAGCGATGCAAAGGAACATCCACCGCGCCGCAGGGTTCGATGCAATCAAAGTTGTGAGCTAATTAATTGCATGCTGAACGCCGCACTTTTAATTTCAAGACTACACATCCAAAGCGGCATATATCATATATACGGATATAAATTTCGCCCCTGTGCTGGCTACTTACTCATCCGCTTAGTTTTTTTAAGGAATACGATCTTCTTTGTGCCATGAGTGGACAGAAGTGGACATTTGTCTAGACTTTAACGAAATTCACCATCAATTGCTTGACAGTCTCCACGTCCCCACGTAAAATGATTCAGTCTTTATAGAAGAAATGACCTACAAAGACTCAAAATTCAACTCATTGTTAGTATGCGAAAATGTTACGTCCCGCGGGACCGCAGGAAAATTAAACAAAAAAACCGCCCTAAAATGGCGGTTTTTTTGTTTAATTTTGCCAATTATCCCCTAAAAAATTAGTATGTAAAGTTACGCTCCGCGGGTCCGTTTCCTTGTACGAACCCGCGATCTCGCAACTCATATCTTTACTGCATAAACCCAAATTGGTTAAGACAACTATATCTTTGCA
>JAVBXV010000070.1 GCA_030824405.1 Anaerolineales bacterium
TTTTCTTATCGATGTAGAGATATGTAGCAGATGGTGCATCGAACCCTGTGAGCAGTTTATCCACCACGATCAGTAATTTCATCTGTCCAGGTTCGTCTATAAATTTCTTCTTGACTTCCTTTTCGAAAGTCTCGACATCCTTGCCGTTCAGCATTTTGTTGTAGATGTCGTATTGCTTGAGCTTTTCAGTGAGGCCTTCGCCAGTTTCTTCGCCTTTGATATCGCTGGTGGAGGGTTTGTAGGAAGTGATGATGGCACATCTGGTGAAGCCGTGCGAGACGAATAATTCATAGAACTTGCAGGCTTGATAAATACTGCCAGATACAAGCATGGCATTGCCGTGACCGCTTTGCAGGCGGTCTCTGATCTCCATATCGAAGAGGATGTCGGCGACGATCTTTTCGAGGCGGTCCTGCGAGCTGAGCACAGATTGGATGGTGCCCCAGCGTTGTTTGAGCTGGGCGCGGGCAATATCATTCAATCCACGGGTATTGGCCTCAAACCATTGTTCGATCTTTTCGGGGGAGGTGATATTCTGATCAATATTTCGGGCTTCGTAGCGCAGGTCAAGAACAACGCCGTCCTTCACGGCTTGATCGTACTTGTAGGTATCAATATAGGTGCCAAAGACTTCAATGCTTTTTTGCTTATCTGCATGCAGTAAAGGCGTACCTGTAAAACCGATCAACATGGCAGAGGGAAGGATGGACTTCATTGCTTTGTGCAGGTCGCCCGATTGTGTGCGGTGACACTCGTCCACAAAGACATAAATATCACCTTTGGCTTTGAAATCCTTCGGCAGGTTCTTCTTCAGTTCTTCGATATAGCCTGCGACGTCGCCTTCCTCCTTGCCCACAAACTTGTGGATCAAGGAGCAGATCAGCCATTGGTCTATCGCGTTGAGGGTATCAATCAGATCCTTTCCGCTTTTTGTGCGGTAGATATCTTCATTCACACCTTTGAATATCTTCTCGATCTGTTCGTCCAGTTCGATGCGGTCGGTGATGATAAGCACACGGGCATCGGTGGTGTGTTCGCGGATCCACTTTGCGAGCCAGACCATGGTCAGGCTTTTTCCGCTGCCTTGTGTGTGCCAGATGATGCCGCCTTCGCGTTGACGAATACGATCCTGCGCTTTTTTGACGCCAGTATACTGATTGTAGCGGCACAGTTTTTTGATGCCTGCATCGAAGACGATGAAATCATGAATGATCTCAAGGAACCTTTCTTTGCCGCAGAGTTGGAGCAACTCAAAGTCGAAGGGCAGTTGTCCCGTGGATGGGGATGCGCCTTCTTCCTTCCATTTTAGGTAATATTTTTCGGGGGTTTCGATCGTGGCGTAGCGCAGACCTTCGGTGTCGTTGCCTGCCATTACGAATTGGATGGTGGTGAAGAAGCTCTGGATGAAGATCTTCTTTTGGTTGTCGAGGTTTTGACGGATGCCTTCGCTGACCGAGACGATGGAGCGTTTGAGTTCAAGCACGCCCAACGCGATGCCGTTGACGTAGAGCACGATGTCGGGGCGTTTCTCGTGCTCGCCGCTGACGGTGACTTCTTCGGCGATGGCGAAGTGATTTTTGAGCGGTTCTTTCCAGTTGATCAGATCAACCGTTTGGGTGTTTTCGCCCACATCTTCTTTGACCTTTACGCCGTAACGCAGCAGACTGTAGACTTCTTTGTTGACCTCATACAAACTTTTGCTTTGGTCTCCCGCCACGCGACCAACCTCGAAGAGGACTTTGTCGATCAGGGTTTTCTTGACCTTTTGTTCTTTGAGATACGCCTCAAGCAGATTTGTTTCGATGTTGCTGTTCTGCGGACGGTCTTCGAAATTGCCGAGGTATTTGTACCCCAGCGTGTCGCGGAACAGGGCAACGATGCGGTTTTGGGTGATGCGTTCTCTTTCGCCAATTTTCCCCATGAGGTTACGCCTTTACCAACTTGAAGCTGACTTGATAACGATAAAAATCGATACTTGGGGTCATTGTCAATGCCTTTCGGATTTTTGGATCATCTTCCAATGCAATAATGACACCTTTTATAGCTTGCCCTTCTTCAGCCAGTTCTTCATTGACATATCCCATATAGTAGAGAATTTGACCTACCACTTTGTCGCTGGCACGACCCTTCTTTAGCTCTACAATGAGAAGTGTCTTCCTATCTTTGCTGATGGCTAGGATATCAATTCTTCCTTTTTCAACAGGGTATTCTCTGCCAATTTTTTCACCATCAACTTCGTAGATGTCGTAGGCTTTGCCAAGCTCCGTTTGTGTCCAATTCTCGATTAAAAAATCCTGTAAATGTTCTTCCATTGCAAATGCGGAGGCATCCTCGACATTTTCATCCGTTGCTATGAGCTTTGGGGCTGATACACCTCCAATTAACATTTCGATCTCTTCAGCGTGGGCTGATACATTACCAAGCGTGCCAATGGAGCCAGTTGAACGCCTGAGCGCTTCGCTCATATCGGCACGATTGATTGTTTGAGTAAACCAGTGCACAGGTCGGCGATGCGGCAGACGGAGACCGTCCAGCTGGTAGAAGTAATTACCAGTGACTTCCCCTATATGGTAATGTCCTTCGCCATCGGGGCTGATGACAATGTCGCCAATGTTCATGCCTTTTGAAGCTGTCCAAATCGTTCCGCAAGCCAACCCCGCCGCAACTCTTGATTTTCCTGGATTATTCTCAAGATATATGGGGACAAACTCACGATTAAATGCTCTCCACTCATCAGGTAATTTATTCGTCAGGTCCTGATGGATGTTGAAACCCACACCAATGAAATTCCCTGCAATGCATTCTTGCGCACGTTCACTACCTTTTCCCAACATAATGCGATAGTAACTTTTCATAATTGACCTCTTTTTGATAACTGGAGATTGCTTCGCCAAAGAACGGCTCGCAATGACATTACACCAACCGTATTCTCCCCGTCAACAATTCCTGCATCATCCCCTGTTTGAGCAGACGGGTCTTCTCGCGCTTTTGTTCGAGCGCGCTGATTTCGGCGTCCATGTCGCTCAGGATTTCGGCGATGGCGGTTTGTTCGGGGAGAGTTGGCGCAACAAAAGGAAGATTTCTCAAATCAGTCAAACCAATACGTTGACGAGTGGAACCTGTGCTTGCTTCTATTGCTTTTCTTCTGAAATAAATGGAATTGATATAGTAAAAGACAAATCGTTTATCAAATCGTTTTGCGTCAACGACAAGCCTTATTCCATCAGATGCCATCAAATATCTTTTATCCTTCATCGGAACCAAACAGGCGCGAGCAACAGGATCGCCCATTTTTGAAAGGATAATTTCGCCTGGATAAATATTGCAACTTACAAGTTCATTTGCTTTTTGTTCAGATGTATAAATAGCGTAATCATCATGAAAGACGCCATCACCTATGTTTTGAAGTTGAATAATTCTGACACCTTCAGGAACATAATCAGAAGCCTTTAGATTTGAACCAAATGGTCCGCCTGTAATACTCCATTTGACATTTTTATCTGCAAGGTCGTCAAACTTTACTATCTCCCACTCACCACTAAACCCAAGCAGACGTTTCTTACCTGTCATCAATTCCTGCATGGCGCCTTGTTTGATGAGACGTTTTTTGGCGATAAGGGCTTCCAGCGAGTTGAGCAGGGCGTCCACGTCACTGAGGGCGGTGGCGATGGCTTGTTGTTCAAGGGGAGAGGGGACGACAACTTGAAACTCTAACATGTCAGTAACATTTAGATGTTTCATAGTCGTGCCTGTTTCAATGTTTTTTAGCCGTTGTCGGCAATAAGCTGAATTGAAGTATTGACTATAGAACTTTGGAAATGCTTTTTGTTTCTTAAATCTCGATATTATTAACGCGTGACAATTGGCTCCCTCAAATTCTTTTGGGACGATTGTAGTTAGCCCAACATCACCAGTCTGAATAGTCAACAGGTCTCCTTCTTGTAAGCGAGACTTAGAGTGGCGGTTATGGAATTCTTTATTAACTCTTTTTATGCCTGTTAAGTTGAAACTGTTCTCTTCGACATTGAACCCTTGTATATAAAGAACTCCATCATTTGCATTTGTGTACTGAGTTGTAGCTGTGCCAACAAAACCATTTGTTAGTAATGTAGTTAACTCACGCAATGTATTAACTTCCCAATCCTCTGGGATAACACCTGCATCTGTTTGTTTGAAGCCTTTTCTCACTTCCATGCAAACCCCATCTTCTTCAAGTGAGTATTCACTTTGCTTGTCAGGGTTTCCACTTCGTCCGTTAATTGCGGTAGGGGAGAGCCATAGCGTTCTGCTAATTCCTTGAGGCGCCCAGCAAATTGCGTGGCAATGGACTGGGTCTGCGCTTCCACTTCGGCGGTGAGGGTCGTGAACCATTTGTCATCGATCACGAGGGCTTTGATCTCGTCGGCGTTCAGCTTGGCGTATTTCTTGGCAACCAGTTCGTCCAATTTCTTTTGGGCGTCTTTCACCTTTTTGCCCGCTTCCGCCGCATCTTCGATCAACTGCAAATAACGGTTCAGCAAATCAAATTCATCTTTGTCTTCCATGGTCGGTCGTCCATCGTCCATGGTCAGGTCTTTCAGTCGTGCCTTGATGCTTGCTTTTGAAACTTTTCCCTTTTCACTTTTTGCCTCTTCCAGCAAACCTTCGTCGCCGCCGTGTTCCTCGTTCAGTTCATCCATTTGCGCGGTCAGGGCTTCCTGCTCGGCGCTCAGGGTTTCAATTCCCTTTTGCTCGGCAGAGAAATAGCGCCGCACGATCAACTCCGTGGGGATCAGTTCGGGGTTCGCCACCCAGCCATCGATGGCGATCATATACACATCGTCCTGCATGGTCTCAGACCAGTAGGTCATCAGCGCCTGGTACACGTCGTACTTATCGATCAACGGCGCAGGGGCGAACGCCGTCAGCAGGTCTTCGCTCAGGGTTTCGATCAATGCCTTGGGGTGTGAACCAGCTTCCAGCGCGGAAAGAAGCGGCTTGTTCCTCTTCATCCATGTTGAAAAAAGGGCGGTGATGCCCTGATTGAAGGCGCTGAATTCTGGATGGTTGAAAATGGTCGGCTTGACCTGCGACGCATCCACCTTCATTTGATTGTAGCCCGCGCGAGCGCCCGCCTCAAATAACTGGACCTGTAA
>JAVBXV010000141.1 GCA_030824405.1 Anaerolineales bacterium
GCGGCGGGAAGGTTTGCGAGCGCATGATCGCGCTGATGAATGCCAACTCCATTGGTTTTTCGGTGCTGTTCAATTCGGGGTTGGCCGAACGCACAAAGGCCATGAAACCGAATGCAGCCAGAAAAAGAATTTCAGTTGTGAGCACAACCGAAAAATTATTTTTTAGAAAAGAAACGATCTCATCTTTGTGAGTTACAAAAGCCCAGCCGCTCAACCCCGCCAGCAAAGCCAATGCAAGGAAAATTCCGCCAAGATCATTTTGCGCAATGCCAAGCGAAGCCAGCAGCCAGAACGCATATCCCCAGATCAACATTCCGGCAGTGCGTGCAAGCGCAAAACCTCTATCTGTGAGTGCAGGGAATAAACGATATGCCAGCGGAAAGGTCAGCCAGCCGAGAAGTGAAACGACAACGTACCAGGCAAGGAAAGAAGACATGCACTACCCAAAAGATGGGAGAATGAAATTCCCGCCAGAGTCAGGCACAAGGTCCAGAACCGAAGCGACGGCGCTTAAGTTGATCGGGCCAAAGACATGCGGAAATGAATCGGATTCGGAAATGCCGGGGGCGGGAGGTCCAGCAGGCGCTTCCCACTTAAGCTCGGGCTTGAGTTTTGTTTCATCGAGCTTGAGCAACACAAGATCAGTTTTTCCGCGATAAAAAGCATTCGCCACATGCAGCACCTGTTTCTCGGTGGAGCAGTGGATGAAGCCTTCGGTTTGCAAACTGGGCGCAATGTATTCACCGCGCGTTTGCGCGTCGTTCCATTCAGCGCGGGATGTAATGTGCAGGATCATTCGATCACCTCATAGATGACTGTATTTGTATCACGATAGACTTCCTGCCAATAGATGCCGTTGAATTCTGCAAACTTGGCGAAGTTGTCTGTCACTCCATCCATGGATGGATAAATGTTATGTTCCAATTGACCGACGACAATATAGCTGACATCGTATTTAGCGAGGAAATTGCGCGCCACCTGAATATCAGTTGTGGTGTAGAACGTGCCAATGTCTGCAACGCGATCGGTGATGAGATTGGGCGCGATCAATGCACGCTGCTGGCGTTGATGCCAGTTCCAACCGACCACACCAGGCAAGCCTGTGTAAATGGTGAAACGTGTGCACCAGCGATACTCGGTGCAATTCGCTTCCACAAGGACGGGCGAACCCTGCACATTATCCTGCATCCAACGGATGGCGCGATAATCTTCGCTCAGGTCCATGGTCTGTACATCCCAATGCTGGGAGTAATTCATATACGTGATGCTGTCCAACGTGTGCGGCGCAGTGGGAGTCAGGCGGTCAACGATCTTGTCTGTGGTGGCGGTGAGCGTAAAGAGGAACGTGCCCGCGAACAAAAGATACACCCCGCTTTGATAGATCACATTCCAACGCAATCGCCACTGTGGGAAGATCGGCAGCAGCCAGCCAAAAGCAGCTGCGGCACTAACCGCGAACAACACCCAGGCTTGCATGTAAATTTTGAAGACCGTGTTCATGCGGCCAATATCACCCACGAGCGTGATCACTTCCACCGCCATGGTCAACGCCAGCGCGGTTCCGATCATCAAGAGAACGCCGCGCTTCACGCCAGGCATGTTCGGGTTGAACATCAGGATCGCAGTCCATGCGGCGAGCGGCAATGCCAGCCAGGTGATTCTCACTTCTTGAAAAGCGAAAAAGACCAGCAGTGAAATGAACAACGCCAGCCCGATCTCGATCAACAGCATGTACTTGTGCAAACTCTTCAAATGCGAAAGCGGAGTGTTCGCCATCCACTCGCGTGTTTCCCACGCAAGCCAGGCGGTAATGATAAAGAGGAACAATCCCCAATGTGCCAGATATGTTGAAATGGACGTGCGCGAAGCGGTCCACGGGGCCACGCTGTTATATGCCTGACTGTACCAGGAGTTGAACGGCGAATACATCAACGAACCCACTACATATAAACCAGCCACCACCGCAAGAGACAGGAGCAAACGTCCCAGCCAGTTGGGCAGGTTGAAACGTTCATTCCATTCAAAATGACGGTTGATGGCGTAGATCACCGCCAATGCCGCGAACGGGAAGAAGGTGTACAGATCCCAGGTGTTGGTGGGTTTCAACGCGCCGATAAACAACGCGCCGATCAAAAATGTGACGATCCATTGTGCGCGATCCATTTGTGCGCGAGATTTGATAAACGCGATCGCCCACGCAATGATGAACAGCGTCAACGGAATGACAAGCATGTGCGCGTGCAGATCGCTATACAGGAAAGTGAACAACGGAAATTCAGTGATCTCATTACCTGGCCCTGGCGGCATCAAGCGGCTGGGATTCCAATACCATTCGCCACGCCCGATCGGCAGCATCGTGCCGCCGAACATCATCGAAAGTCCCTTGAATGCCCAAAGCCATTTCTGAACAAAGGTCGCATCCAATGGCGCAAACCCGCCAGGCGCGCCAACACGCTGCAACGCGTTGAAGATCGTTTGTATCGTGCCAAGGTTGCCAATGAAGATCGTCATCACCGCAGCCGCAATTCCCGCGATCACCGAGGCGGGCTGAACACCCAATGACGGAGTCTCGTCATCGTGCGGAGTGCGCAGGCCTTCCAACAAATTGAACGCAACCGTAAACGCGCCCGTTGCAACCATCGCGAACCAGGTCGGCAAAATAAAGTTATATGCAATGGTCGGCACAATGCCAAGCAGTTTCACAGGCGTGCCAGCCAGCACAAACCCGTAATAGTAATAATTGATATATCCACCCGCAAACCACGGGTCATACGGCGGGAAGGCCTCACTCTTCATCACCGCGTTGAAATACGAAAAGTCCATCGGGCGCTCGCCGCCTTTGGATGGATGCCACAGATCAGAATTCCCCAAGCGGATCAACAGGTCGATCACGAAGAAGACGAGGAACAGAATTTCAACAATGACAAAGAACTTGCGATGCGCATCCCACTCTGCCTTGAATTGTTCTTTGCGCTTCATCCACAAGCCCAGGCCTGCCACAGCGATAACAAGCACCACCACGCTGATGGTGACTCGTGTATACGGAACGCCGACCGAACCGCCCACCCACGAAAGCCATGCCAGCAGAACGAGTCCCGCCACACGCCCCAGCGGATAGGAATACGCACCAAAGCCAGCCAGCGCATATCTCACGATCGGGTACGCCGCCAGCCCAAGAGCAAAGATGAATACATACCAGAGCAGCAATCCAACGACAGGATATTTATTTTGCAGCCAGTCGTAATTGAATAATTCAGACCATGTGCCGCCTGCGCGCTGCTGCGCCAATCGTTCTGTGGGGAGCATCAGGTCTTTATAGCTTTCAAATTGTTTGGGAGTCAAGTGCACCGCAGTGGACAGGTCTACTGTACTGAGCGTATTGAACACTTGCGCGGAATTAAAGTCTGCGGCCTTCTTGAAGATAAATACTTTGGGATGGTCGTAGAAAGTGAACGCCTCTTCAGCAGCCTGGTCATTGATCACGATCGGCCCAAGCGTGGGATAGGATTCAAAAACCGCCGCCAACTCAAAGCCGAGATGGCCTTCATAACTTCCCACGCCTGCAGTGCGATAACAATCAATGATATTCGCATCCTGCGGGCAACCCATCAACTCACGATAATACACCGTGGTCAGCGGATAGCGCTCTGGCAGGCGTGTGATCTGCGCGTATTGATGGTTGGTGGGGATGACGATGTAATCTGCGTCATTGAGCGTGGTCACAAAACGAGTCAGCTTGTCTGCGTTGTCGTCCCAGTAGACCTGCAGATTCAGATCGCCGCGATACATGCCGCCGTATGGGTCATACCCGTCAATGCGGAAAGGCAATCCCCAGTCGTAATCTGTTTCGTTGGCAATTGCAGAACCGCTCAAACGCAGGTCTGCGCCGAGAGTTTCGATCGTCAGAAGATACGGTTGATTCGAAGTGACGATAACAGGTTTATCAAAAGTAAATTCAACAGCGGGTCCGCGTGAATCCGCCGAGGATGCAAAATCCACTTTCTCGGAGGCACGCGCCAGCAAAACGTCTGGAGCAGAAGCAGAATAGAGTGAAACAACGATCGTTGATGTGCCGCCGCTTAAGTCCAGCACATGCCCGAGAGTCACGCCTGAAAGGATCGCATCCTGCTTGGCCGCAAAGCTCGCGGAGTATGGCAGACCTGCGGGGATGATGGTTTCAAATGGAACAGCAAGCGGTTGATTCGAACCTTCGTAATTGATATTGATCGGCGCGGATACATTTTGATAGATCCAGCGTGAAGCGGCAATGCGCGTTTCGGGGCGCAGATAAATGCTCTGGAAGGCAAACGCCCAGGCGGCAGTGAGCGCGAAGACGGTGACACCAAGAAAAATAGAGACGATGGACAATGGACGACTGACGACGGTTTGTGGTTTGTCATCGATCGTCTTTTTTATTTTGGGCAATTCAAACAGGAACCACGCCGCCATCATACACAACAGCGGATAGATCGGTAGTTGATAGCGCATGGTCGGGTTGAATTGCAGCGACTGCCAGCCAAAGTAAAGCGCGGTCCAACCCCATAGCAATGCGTGCTGCCACTCCCCTTTGAGGATGCGCCAACCCATCAGCAGGAAACCCGCCCATGCCAGAATACCGAGCGGGAGGCCAAGCCCCCAGACGGTTAAGTTGGTGAAGGAATATAAATGTGTGCGCTTCGCCCATTGCAAATTCCACGGCAGGTCGGCATCGCCGTTTGCCTGTCCACGTTGTTCAGCGATATTCGTCACCCACTGCGGATTTAAGGTCAGGCCGTCAAACGCGTAGGGTTGGAAAATGCGGAAGGAAAGAATGGTAGCCAACCCGCCCGCCACCAGAAAAATAGCAACCATCGGCCAATAGTTATTGTTCAACGATCTGCTGTTCTTGTGATCGTGCATAAAATAGCGGATGAGGAACGCGCCCGGTAAAGCAAACGCCAACGCCCCCGCGTTGATCTTGCTCGCCATTGCCATGCCAAGCGCCAACCCAAAGCCGATGCTTAACTGGAAGAGCGGGTTTTTTAAAATGGCGATGTAGTTTGGGAATTGGGAATCGGGAATGGGGGTTTGTGTTTCGGAATCTGTTTCGTCTGTTTCCATTTCCGCTGCGATGACTTCATCGCTTCCCAT
>JAVBXV010000219.1 GCA_030824405.1 Anaerolineales bacterium
CCCCACGCATTTCGCCACTCTGGGGGATTCGCCCCATACATAAAAGCAGGTCACGCTTGAGACGTGACCTGCTTTTATGTGAATTACAAAACCTAAAATCTCTTACGCCTTAATAATCCCCTTGCGGATCGCGTACCTGACCAATTCAGAACGCGAGTGCAGATTCAACTTACGCATGATGTTCTCGCGGTGACGTTCCACGGTCTTGGGGCTGATGACCAATGCGGTGGCGATCTCTTCATTGCTGGAGCCTTCCGCCAAATGTGTGAGCACTTCATGTTCGCGGTCGGTCAGGCCATCCAGGTTTGCTTTTTCTTCAGAAGGGCGGTCGGCGCTTAGAAAATCCCGCACCAACAGCTTTGCCATCGAAGGGTAGAGATACACCTCCCCTGCCGCCGCCGCGCGGATGGCAGTCAGCAGTTCCTCAGGCGCGGCCCGCTTGGGGACATAGCCCGAAGCGCCCGCATTCAGCATTTGGAAGAAATATTCTTCGTCTTCGTGAATGGTCAATGCAACAATTTTCACATCTGGAAAATTCTTTTTGATCTCGCGTGTGGCTTCGATGCCTGTTTTATCGGGCAGGCCAATATCCATCAAGATCAGGTCTGGGTGCAATTCTCCTGTTTTTTGCAAGGCTTCTTCAGCAGTCCCCGCTTCTCCTACAATTTCCAATTCTGTATGTCCGTTTAAAAGCATTCTCAAACCCGAACGCACCACGGCATGGTCGTCCACCAACAGTAAACGTGTTTTCATAGTACATCTCCAAATTTCAATCTTCATTCTGGGCAAAGTTGTTTATTTTTAAAATAGCAACTTTGGGCAGCCCAGTTGAAGAACAAATTACATGGCAGGATTCTGGCTTGCACTCTGAATGGCGCAACAATTTTGAGGCGAACTACTTACTCTTCAGTGTGAAGGCCTGTGTATCTGTATGGAATCACCGCCTCAACTTCTGTTCCGTAGCCTGGGCGCGAATGGATCTCAACCATGCCGCCCAATAATGAGGCACGTTCGCCCATGCCCGCCAGCCCAAGGGATATGCGGCCTGCGCGATTCTTGACCTGGGTCATATCGAATCCGACCCCGTTATCACGGACAAGGATATGTGCCTGCAATTCCCGATAATCCAAATAGACATTCACAACAGTGGCTTCTGAATGTTTGACGATATTATTCAACGCCTCTTGGATAATACGGAAGATCGCAATTTTTACAACTTCTTCCAACTGGTGTTCCTCACCAGTGATATCGATCCGAACAGTGAGAGCGGTCATTTCCTGAAGGCGGTTTGCGTACCATCTCAAAGTGGAGGACAAACCCAACTCGTCGAGGTGTGCAGGCCTAAGGTCCGATATGATACGTTGTAATTCCTTAAGCGAATCCGAAGCAAGGGATTGGAGCATTGCCAGTTTATCCCGCTGTTCCTTGTTCTTCGTGCTGATGTCATCTGCAAGGCCACGCAGCCCCATGCCAATGGCGGTCAGAGACTGGCCTGTTTCATCATGCAGATCGCGCGCAATGCGTTGACGTTCCGCTTCCTGCGCGCCGACAATTTTTCTAAACAATTCGGCACGCAGTTCTTCCCGCTCCTGCGATTCGTGCAAACGCTCCGCCTGCAATTCAGCGATCTTGCGATCACTCTCCACCTGAAAGGCGCGCAAAAATCGAATAACGAATACCGATGCAAATATGGCCGTGATGGCGCGCAATAATTGAATGGGGAAACCAAAGATGGCGATGAATAATTCAGTATTTAAATAAGTGGATGGAGGTAACTGGCTTGGTGCAGTAATGATCTGTCCCACAAGACTGTACCAGCCAAATGCGATCGAAGCCCATAAACTATCGCGCCCAAAACGGACGAGGCCTGCGTGACGAAATGCGCGCTGCTGCACCACCAGCCCAGCCGCAGCAAGCAACCCTGCGGGAAGTGCCAGTGAGTAACGCGTCCACACATCAGCGATGGCGGTAATTTCGGCGGGTTGATATTGCCCCTTGAAAGTGAGCAGTCCAAAGACCCACACGGCCTCCAGCGCAAGCGGAATAATGAGACTCACCCGCCAGGTAGATTCACTACCCAATACGAGATAAGAACCAAACGCGGCCAGTGAAAGAAAAGAGAAAGCTAATAATGACAACCCAACAACGGGATAAATATTGGAAAGAAACTCGTTGAAATGCCCCATTTGGTAGAACATTTCCAGCCATTCGTGCGCCGCGTGCACCAGGCCAAACCCCGCCAACGGGCGCAGCGCCATTCTCAAACGCGCATCTGTGGAACGCCCGCCTTCCATTGCCACCAATAAGCCCATGCTGAAAAAAGCAAGGCCGTAAAAAAAGTAGATGACAACGAGAAAAGTCAGGTTCATATTTTTTTCACTTACAAAGTCCTACAGGTTTCTAGAAACCTGTAGGACTTTGCGATTTTATTCTTCCGAATGTTTCATACGCGCCCCGCACACACGACAGAACCGATCGCCAGTTTTCGCGCGTGTACCACATTGAGGACAATAGGATTCAGAATCAGCGCCTTCCTGTTCTGATTGGGAATGTGCTCTACGGCGCGATTTCTTGCTTTGACGACCCGATTGCCATAAATACACGCCGCCGCCCACAACCATTACCAGGCCAAGAAAACCGATAATGTAAGGCAGAGAGTTATTCAGCGAAACACGTCCAGGGGTGTTCTCGTCCACTGGAGCGGAGGGTTGAATCCCTTGCGCAGCAGGATCGGCAAATACAAGCGTGTCTGTTGTTTTATCGTATTGCAGGTTTAAGGTGAATTGTTTGCCCGCCGTCAATGTGACAGAGTCAGCCGCGTGATAGGTTAGGCCGTCTTCCTGTGTGATCGAGGGCAGTTCAGGGTCTGTGGAAAAGGAAGTCATATCCAAAGGTTCGAGCACGCGGATATTAAATGTATCCACTGTGTAGGAACCATCCCACAAATAAGAGAAGATGCGTTGGTTTCCGTTGAACGAGATCGGCTGATAATATTCAAAGCGGTAGGAAGTGACCGTATCCATCTTGATGGTAAAGGTCTGCCATTCTCCAGCCACCGTGGGGCCGTCAAAGACAGCATTCATCAAGCCGCCATCCGCAGTATATGCCGCCACAGCGATCAGGTTCGCATCCAGTGGAATACGGAAGGTTAGTTCCGCTGGCACTTGTGTATCTGCGGCTGGTTGAAAATCTGTGATCACCAGCATGCTGGGCTGGTCGTATTCAGGCCAAAGCTGCACACTCATATTGGTTATGGTAACAGTGTTTTGTGCAAGTGCAAAAGAGGGAAATGCAAACATGACCCCCATCAATAAAATTAAGAACAACTTTCGCATGGACATACCTCCAAACAGTAAGAGTTTCTTTTATCTTACCATGTGAGCAATTCAACTTGCAAAAGCGAAGTCACAAACTAATGTGGAAGAATGTCACCCTTTTTGGTTGGATTAAAACTGCCCCACTGTTGCGCGAACCATCGTCCAACAGGCCTTGTTATACGGCGTCTTAATTCCATGCTTCTGACCACGCTTCATCACCGCGCCGCAAATTGCATCAATTTCAGTTGGCGCGCCACGGAGCACATCCTGAAACATGGACGAAAGATTCGTGGCCGTCTTGCGCGCCACATCCTCCACCGCATCCACAGGGTTGCTAAATGGCAAATGCACATGCTCGGCTTCGGCCACCTCCGCCGCTTCACGCGCCAACGCGCCCATCATTTTACGAGCCTTCGGGCGCGATAATAATTCTCCATTGGGCACTTGCAATAACGCGGTCAACGGATTGATGGCCGCGTTGATGACCAGTTTTCCCCAGATCAATGACTGGGCATCGTTGACCATCTGCAAGTTGAAATTGGATGAACGCAAAGCCGCTTCCAACGGACCGAGAGCCTGATTCTGCTCAAGAGACAGAATCCCCTCCCCGCCCATTTTCACCAGGCCAGGCCCAAGCAAGGTAGCGCCAGTGGTGGTGATGCCCATTGAAACACGAGCAGGCCCAAGTTCGCGTGCGAGCGTTTCACGATTGCCGATCCCATTTTGCAGAGTCAACGCGAGTCCATCACTAGCCAGAGAATTTCGCAACTGACGCGCCACGCGTTCTGTCTGCCACGATTTGACCAGCACCAGCGCAAACTTTGCACCAGCCACTTCACGCTCATCATCCGTGGCGTGGACTTTGTACGCGCGTTCGTTTCCGTTTGCGTCTACAATACGCGCGCCGTTTTGCTGCAAAGCATACAGACCATTTTTCCACGTGCCCAGCATGGACACAGAATGACCCGCTTCGCTCAAACGTGCCGCGAAGAGTGTAGCCAGTGCACCCGTGCCAACCAATAAAATATCCTGTTTCATTTTATGCTCACTTCTTTCCCATGAATTCTTGCCATTCTGCATCCGTCATTTCAACCGTATGCTCAACCGCAGGGAATTTCTTGCTTTCAACATCCTCAATATATTCAGTGAAAGCCTTGTTCATCGCTTCATGAAAGTTCGCATACTGCTTGACGAATTTTGGCGTGAAGCGATCGAACAGACCCAGCACATCATGCGTGACCAATACCTGGCCGTCACAGCCGAGGCCAGCGCCAATGCCAATGGTGGGAATGGAAATATTTTTGGAAATGTATTCAGCCAACCGCGCAGGCACAGACTCAAGCACGAGACTGAACGCGCCTGCCTCTTCGAGAATTTTCGCATCCTCAAACAAACGCTGTGCCGCAGAAGCAGTTTTGCCCTGTGCGCGGAATCCGCCAAGCTGATGCACCGATTGCGGAGTGAGCCCGAGATGCCCCATCACTGGGATACCCGCACCCACGATCGCACGGACAGCGTCTGCACGTTCGCGCCCGCCTTCCAGTTTGACCGCGTCCATGCCGCCGTTTTGCAGAAAGCGCCCCGCATTGCGAACGGCATCTTCCACGGAAACCTGATACGACATGAACGGCATATCCCCCACCAGCAGCGCAGACTTTGATCCGCGTGAAACCGCACGGGCATGATGCAGCATTTCTTCCATCGTAACGGGCAGAGTGTTTTCATAACCAAGCACCACCATCGCAAGCGAATCGCCCACGAGAATGGAATCAATACCTGCCTTGTCCATCGCCAGCGCAGTGGGATAGTC
>JAVBXV010000409.1 GCA_030824405.1 Anaerolineales bacterium
GCGGTGCGGCAGACATGTATGTAGGAATGAGCGGGCTCTATTATGAGCGTAATGAGTTGAATACCGCCGAACTACACCTCTTGAAAAGCAAAGAACTTGGCGAACTCAATTGGCTGCCGAAAAACCCATATCGCTGGCGTGTTGCGATGGCTCGAGTACACGAGACTCACGGGGACCTGAACGGTGCGCTTGATATGCTCAACGAGGCAGAACCGCTGTACCTTAGTGATTTCTCCCCGAATGCCCGTCCTATTCAAGGGTTGAAGGCGCGAGTATGGATCAAGCAAGGTGAGTTGGAGAAGGCTTTTGCTTGGGCGCGTGAGCGGAAGTTGTCCATTGAGGAAGACCCCAGCTATCTGCGGGAGTTCGAGCAAATAACGTTTGTCAGGATCCTGTTGTCTCAATATCAAAGTGACCATTCAAACAGCTCGCTTTATGAAGCAATGGGATTCTTGGAACGTCTTTTGAAAGCGGCGGAAGAAGGCGGTAGGATGGGAAGCGTAATCGAAATCCTGATCTTGCAATCGCTCACCCACCAAATGCATGAGGATACCTCTGCTGCTCTTATACCGCTGGAGAGTGCTCTGAAGTTGGCTGAGTCTGAAGGCTATATGCGAATATTTCTAGCTGAAGGCGCAAGTATGGCAGAATTAATTCGTGAAGCTCATACACGCGGAATTCTGTCGAACTATACGCTCAAGCTGTTATCTGCATTTGAAGTGGAAGATCAAGGCACGGATGTAGAAACGCCTCCTTTCACCTCCCCAGTTTCATCGTCGCTGATTGAGGCGCTTAGTCAGCGTGAGTTGGACATCCTGCGCCTGTTCAAGACCGAGTTATCGGGTCCCGAAATCGCTCAGGAACTTGTCATCGCTTTGAGCACAGTGCGGACTCACACCAAGAGCATTTACAGCAAACTCAATGTCAATAGCCGTCGGGCGGCTGTGAAGCGGGCAACTGAACTTGGCTTGATCTAAAACAACTCGATAGAATATCCAAAGACCCCGTCAAATTTCTCTGGCGGGGTCTTCGATTCTCCCCACACGAAATCCCCACATGTGGGGAAGACATCTCCCCACATTCATTTGTATATTTTATGAAGTTGAAGCCAAACAGACAGTTATGTCTGGTACCAAACTTTGACACTTATCCGTACAGTGCAAAAAGGAGAAAAACAAATGAACACCAAAGGAAAGATCTCGATCAAGGAGAACAAACCGATCATGACCGCATCCACTCTCATGCGGCTGGCAGGCGTCTCTGCCATGTTGGCAGGGCTGTATTTCATCATTATTGGATTGTTCCATCAAGAGAATGTCCCTGCAGCCGTCACCACCACCACTTGGGTGAACGTCCACATTGCTGCGACTGCACTAGGCTTCTTCGGGCTGTTTGGCATGGCAGGGCTGTATGCACGGCAAGTGGAAAAGTCTGGCTGGCTGGGTCTGGTTGGCTTCCTCCTGTTTAGTTTCTGGATGACGATAGTCAGCGGCTTTTCCTTCGTGGAAGCATTTATCCTGCCACAATTGGCGACCGAGTCACCTGCCTTTGTGGAAAGTATCCTCGGGATGTTTACCAGTGTCCCCGGCACAATTGACCTCGGTGTTCTCCCAATAATATGGAATATATCTGGACTATTAATTATCCTGGGACCCTTGCTGTTTGGCATAGCTACGTTCCGCGCCCGCATCCTGCCGCGCTGGGCTGGCGGGTTGCTCGCCCTCTCAGCTGTGCTGGTTCCCATAGGTGGAATGGTTCCAGCCGAGTATCAACCTGAGTTCATCATGATACCGCTCGGGCTGGCTATCGCATGGATGGGATTCGCGCTCGTTTCTGAACGACGGGAGATGCCAGTTGAGTCTGTGCTTGCAAGTTCTACTCAACCGGCATCGAGCAGAACCACCTAAAGTGATTTCTGCAAGACAAGCGGTCCAATGAGTGCTTGTCTTGCAGAAATGAGCAAAAGGATTTAGAGATGAAAACAAATGTCATTGACAACATTCCATCGAATATGTCAGCAAAAAAAGTACAGAAAACCTGGTGGGTACCGGCTGGTCTTATCATGCTGAGTGTTATCCCACTCATATTCGGCGCCATCCGCCTCAACCAGTTGGCGAGCGGCGCGGAGATCACCCCAGACAACGCACGCTTCTTTGCATCCCCTTCGCCTGTGATCATACACATAATTAGTTCCACGATCTACGCCCTGTTTGGCGCGTTCCAGTTCGTTAGCCAGCTTTGGAAGCGCGGGAACGGTTGGCACCGCTGGGTTGGGCGTCTCCTGGTTCCATTTGGATTGGCGGTCGGCCTCTCAGGACTCTGGATGACCCTCTTTTATCCCCGCCCTGAAAACGCCAATGATTTGCTCTTCGCCTTTCGCCTCTTTTTTGGATTTGGCATGGTTCTATCCATCATCCTTGGATTCATCTCGATTAGACGGCGTGATGTCAATCAGCACCGCGCCTGGATGACACGGGCCTATGCCATTGGTATGGGTGTAGGCACACAAGTGCTGACCGGGATAGTTGGAGCCTTAATCCTTGGCGAGGTGAACAAATTTGAAAATGCGCTGATGATGGGCGCAGCCTGGGTGATCAACCTTGCGATTGCTGAATTGTCCATTCGCAAGAGGTCAACCCGTCAACTCCGCACAGCATAGACCAACTTATTTATCAGAAGAAAGGATTATAAAAATGAAAGCAATCATAGCAACAAAATATGGTGGTCCCGAAGTTCTTCAACTCAAAGAGATCGAGAAACCGACGCCGAAAGAAAATGAGATTTTGATCAAAGTACACGCAACCACCGTCAGCGCCGCGGATTTTCGAATGCGAAGTTTCACCGTCCCTGCCCCGTTATGGATCCCCGCGCGAATCGCGTTGGGCATCACAAAACCCAGACAACCGATCTTCGGCTCTGAACTTTCTGGTGAAGTGGAAGCGGTTGGAAAAAACGTAACCCGTTTCAAGGTTGGCGACCAAGTCTTCGCATCCACACTCACGGAGAATTTTGGCGGCTACGCCGAATATAAATGCCTGCCTGAAAAGGCAATGATGGCGATAAAGCCAGACAACATGACTTATGAGGAAGCCGCCGCATTTCCGATCGGCGCAACCACAGCATTGCGCATGCTTCGGAAAGGAAATACGCTGGCAGGCGTGCGCGGACAAAAAGTGCTGATCTATGGCGCTTCTGGAAGTGTTGGTACATATGCGGTACAGCTTGCCAAATATTTTGGCGCAGAAGTGACCGGGGTTTGCAGTACGTCCAATATCGAGATGGTGAAATCTCTGGGTGCGGATCATGTCATCGACTATACAAAAGATGATTTTTCATCCAGAGAAGAGCGATATGACGTCATCTTTGATACGCTTGCAAAATTCCCAAAATCAAAATACTCGAAAATTCTCGCACCAAACGGGACATTTGTGTCGATGGCAAAGCTGGACACGAAAGAAAACTTGGGCAATCTGATCTTTATCAAAGAATTGATCGAGAAGGGGGAGATCAAAGCGGTCATTGACCGATGCTATCCGCTGGAAGACATGGTTGAGGCGCACCGCTATGTAGATGCAGGGCACAAAAAGGGGAATGTCGTCATTACTGTGGAACAGAAGAATGTCAAATGAAGATAACCTGGAAAGCGATTCGGGCCAGCCAATGGTCTATCAAATCAGGATCAAAGGCCATCTTCTGGGCCACCAGTGGACGGAATGGTTTGAGGGTTTGACCATCACATTGGAAGAAGATGGCAATACACTCTTGAAAGGTTCCGTGATCGATCAGGCTGCATTACATGGAATATTGAAAAAGATACGTGACCTGGGCATGCCATTGCTTTCGGTACGTTTCATTAACTCCAATCAAACAGGAAAGGCAGATTACTTTGATTAGCGCAATACTCCTCGGGCTTGGCGCAACTCTTACCTTTGATCTTTGGGCACTGTTTCTCAAATACGCCTTCAAAATAACTCCATCCAACATGTGTCTGGTTGGGCGCTGGATTCTATATATACCAGAAGGTATCATTAAACATTCCAATATCAGTTCTGCTCCTCAAAAGAGCACAGAATGCATCGTGGGATGGGTCACCCACTACCTTACTGGCATCGTATTTGCAGGGATATTTCTGGCATTCGCAGGTAACAATTGGATACAAACTCCAAGGGTAATTCCCGCGCTTATCTTTGGAGTAATCACAGTCTCTGCGCCATTCTTCATCATGCAGCCTTTATTTGGGCTGGGATATGCTGCATCAAAAACGCCAAATCCTGCACAGGCAAGGCTTCGCAGTTTGATGAATCACACTGTATTTGGAGTTGGCCTTTACCTTTTCGGATCGTTGGTAAGCTGGTTACATGGATATTGGTAGTGTCCGTCGCGGCATATAAATACGGTACAGAAACAAAAAGGAACAACTTTTAAATTGTTCCTTTTTGTTTTAATTGTCCTGTTGAGTGCTACACTGAATTCCCTATACACATGTTCGGGTGGTGGACGCAATTAATATTCGGCGTGGTATATTGTGTGTTCCCTATTTAAATATTCCTGGGGAAAAAGTTAAATCACTGGAGCCATAATGAAAACTGATATTCTCCTCAATCGTTTACAGAATTTCGAATTCCTGCGTGGGTTGGATCACGAAACCCTTGAGGCTCTATCAAAGAGTGCCATGTGGAAAGTATTTCCGCCCAATGCGGTTTTGTTTTGGGAAGGGGATACCGAATCCAATTTGTATTACCTGCAATATGGTTCGTTAAAAGTGTTGAAAACTTCACCAGATGGACGTGAACAGGTCTTACGTTTTCTGGATGCAGGCGAGATCTTCAATGAGGTTGGCGTGCTGGCAAAACGTCCCAACCCTGCCACTGCAGTGGCGCTGGAAGAATCGGGGATCTGGCTCATTCCACGCCATGCGTTGGAGGAAGTTGTGATGAAATATCCACAGACGGCGCTGCAGATCATCGGCAACATGGCGGATAAGATCATTGAGCTGGTCACACTCGCAGCAGACTTGTCCTTGAAAACTG
Source organism: Anaerolineales bacterium (assembly GCA_030824405.1). Lineage (GTDB taxonomy): Bacteria > Chloroflexota > Anaerolineae > Anaerolineales > Villigracilaceae > Villigracilis. The sequence goes on from JAVBXV010000409.1 coordinate 5,031, forward strand.
TGGAGGCTCGCTTCGCAAAACTTCTGCTGGATTCAGTTGAAGGGGATGTGATCGAACGCCGCCGCTGGACAAATCAGACGGAGATGGCATCGCT
>JAVBXV010000386.1 GCA_030824405.1 Anaerolineales bacterium
TTGAATAAATTTCGGATCGCGTATGCCAAGGGTTTCGCCGATGGGGCCTGTCAGCACTTCGGGACCGATGACAGAATAATTTTCAGTAAAGGGCTTATCGCCTTTGATCTCGAAATCGGGTTGGTCAAGCCTTGCGATCGAATGGAAGAAGATGGCTTCCTCCAAAGCAGGGACGAGTGCGTGCCCAATGCCGCCCAGCATGGCGTGATACGGCCAGATCGTGAGCGCGTATTTCCCCTTCTTTTGCAACTCTTCCGCGTAGTGGATCATCATCTGCTGACCGTATTCGGGTGCAACGCCAAAGCGCGGCGCGAGCGCGGTGTTGAACATCCATTTTTTGCTGCGGAGTTCGTCGATGTGGATGTCTGTGTAGGGAGCGGGGTGGTTGCCATCTTTGTTTACAAAGAAGATGGGATGGAAGATCTGCTGCACCATGTGTGTGTCCATGGTGGCGGTGATGTGGGTAATGCTGCCGAGATTGCGATAGATGAATTCACACAGACGAATATTATCGTCCACTGCGCCGTGGCCGCTGCGGCCGCCGACAAACAACTCAAAGCCTGGCAGGCAGAACGTATTTTGTGCGTCGATCAGCAAAAGGGAGGTTTTGTCTTTCGAAGCAGAGACAGGTTTCAGGTCGTGTTGAAGCGCATATTTGCGGGCGTCTTCGGCGCGTGCAGCGTAGTCCACTTTCCAGATTTCGCCAACGCGGGCCGAATCAAAAAAAATTGGAATGGGAAGTGTAGTCATCTTCCTAGTATAACGAAAAACAGGCTGCGAGTCATACTTAACTCGCAGCCTGTTTTTGAAGGATCATTTTTTTATTTCTTGCCTATTTTGCGTTTGCCTTTGCCCTGATAGGCGGGGGCTTTGATCTCGATGTATTCACACAGGCGCTCATCCAACATTCTTGTGATGATGCGTTCATCGACAAGCCCTTGGTCGAGATTTTCTTTCGCCACAGTGATGACGGTGGGCAGTTCGGCGTTGTAGCGATAGTTGAGCAGTTGATGCAGTTTTTCGCGCGCCCAGGGCGTGGCAGATTGTGAGCCAAGATCATCGAGGATCAGCAAAGACGCCGTGCGTACTTCGTCAAAGCGGCGGTCATAACTTGTGCCAGAGTTCGGGCTGAATGCCGCGCGCAGATGATCGAGCAGATCGGGCACCATTACAAATAGTGGCGGGTCGCCAAGCCCTGCGCGGTAATTGGCGATCGAAGCCGCGAGATGTGTCTTGCCGCTGCCATACGTACCTTCAAAGACCAGCCAGCCTTTTGGTTTTTCAGAAAATGAATGTGCGCTTTTTATGGCTCGTTGTAAAGAGCGCAGTTCTTCGGGCGCTAACTTTTCAATGATGCGTTCGTCAAATGTTCCAAAGGTTTTGGAGGCCAGAAGATCAAGCGAGGAAAGTTCGGGATGACTGGTATCTTCCATTGGACGGCGATAATCGGGGGCGCTCATTCGCACCGCGCTGACCAATTCAGGGTCTGAAAGACGCGAGCGGATGCGGGCTTCGATCTCATCCAATGAAAGGTTGGTGGTCACGACCGTGGATAATTTATTGATGTAGCGATAGTTGATGATCTGAAATAATTTTTCCTGCGCCCAGCCTGTGGCATTCTGCGTGCCGAAATCATCCAGCACCAACAGTTTGACATTGCGGATCTGGTCAAAGCGTTCTTCGAAAGTTGTGTCTTCAGAACCATAAGCGAAACGCAACGCGTCCAGCAGATCTGGCACGGTGAGGAATAAAGTAGGCACGCCCATGCTCACGGCAAAATTCGCGATCGCCGCAGCGAGATGCGTCTTGCCGCAGCCATAACCGCCTTGCAGCAGCAGCCAGCCTCTTAAATTTTGAGCGTAATGTTGAGAATGATTGAACGCCATCTCGATCGAGCGCGTTTGCATTTCGCCAAGTCCCTTGCGGCCGCGCGGTTTGAAGGATTCAAAGGTCAGGTCCTTCAACTCATCGAGGTGACTTAATGCAAATAAACGGTCACGAACTAAATTGGCAACTTTTGAACGGCGGCAAACGCACACTTCCAGTTTGCCAAACTCCGCATGTCCCACGGGAACGTCGGTGCGTAAATATCCCACACCCTGGCAGTGCGGACAGTTCGGGTCACCAGGCAGGTCATTTGGTCGAACGCTTTCGGAGCTGCTCGATCTTTCGGCTGACGCTCTGCTGGCCATCTTTTTTATTGTTTCGTCTATCTTGCTTTTCGGCACGGCCTTCTTCCTTCCAGCTCTTTAATATCGCTTCAATATATTTCCATTTTCTTGCATTGTTTTCAACTGCCAAACCGATCGCTTCTGTGATCCATTCGGCTGAATAAAGTTCTTCCGCATCGTTCAACGTATCTGCGATCAACGGCGTTAGCGGGCCGATATTTTCTTCATACAACTTGAATACGGCTGATCTTTCACGCGGCGCAGAATTCATCGTGGACGATTTCTGCATTTGACCTTTTGCAAACGCCTCAGCAGCGAGACGTCCACGTGGAGAGTTGAGGAAGTAGAACACATCCGCTTCATTCTCCGCCTTGAGCAGGATACCGCGCTCCACACATTTCTTCAGTCCGCGCTGGATCTCCTTAACGCTCAACCCAAGCGACTCAGCTTCGAAATCAGTTTCATTCAACGCCCGAAAATTCCCCTGCATATGATCGATACGCCAGATGCTGTAAAACGCGATCTTTAATTCGGCTGTATCTTCAATATCTTTCATCAAATGAAAGAGCGAGTCAGGGATTTGTGTAAATGTTTCAGAGGAGGTGAAGCCTGAAAATTTATTCATTATGTTCTGTTGCAGGGTTGCAATTACTCGTTCGGCCTGAATACCTTGGTGGCGGCATTCTCAAACTTGGTCAACGAGCCGCGGAAGATCAACTCCACGCTGCCTACGGGGCCGTTACGATGTTTCGCCACGATGATCTCTGCCACGTTGTGTTTGTCACTGTCTTTTTCATATTGATCGGGACGATAAATGAACATCACGATATCGGCATCCTGTTCGAGCGAGCCTGATTCGCGAAGATCTGAAAGTACGGGGCGTTTGTCGGTGCGCTGCTCCACGGCACGGCTTAACTGTGCGGCGGTCAGTACGGGCACGTTCAATTCACGCGCCAGGATCTTGAGATTACGCGAGATGTAGGAAACTTCCTGCACGCGGTTGTCGTTGCGAGTGTCACCGCCCATTAATTGCAAATAGTCCACGACGATCAGGTCGAGTCCATGCTCCATGTGCAGGCGGCGGCATTTTGTGCGCAGCTGCATGGGGGTGATGGCAGGAGTGTCATCAAGGAATAATTTTGTATCAGAGAATACTTCGATGGAATGGGTGAAGAGCGGCCATTCCTGTTCAGTGAGCTTGCCGCTGCGCAGGCGCTGCGAGTCAATGCCTGTTTCATTGGAGATCAAACGCTGTACCACCTGTTCGTTGGACATTTCCAATGAGAAGATGGCAACCTTCTTTTTATGGGTCAATGCCGCATTCTTGGCGATCGAAAGCAAAAAGCCTGTCTTACCCTGACCAGGCCGACCTGCGATGATCAACAAGTCTGAAGGGTTGAGGCCGTTCAGCATGCGGTCCAGGTCAATGAAGCCTGTGGGCACGCCCATGATATCTTCGGGGCGTTTGGCAAGTTCATCGATGCGGTCGTAGTAATCGCTGAGGACGGTTGAAATGGGTTGAAGATCGTGCTTGAGGCGCCGCTCGCTGACGCTGAACACGGCCTTCTCAGATTCGTTCATCAACGTGTCGACAAGATTTTCTTCGTTGTAAGCCAGTGACGCGATCTTGTTGGCGGCGTTGATCATCTTGCGGCGGATCGAATGTGCTTCCACAATGCGGCCATAGGATTCCGCGTTGAGTGAAGAGGGTACTTGATTGATCAGCGAGGTGAGGTAGGCCGAGCCGCCAATTTCAGCGAGTTGACCCATGCGGTCGAGTTCTTCTGAAAGGGTGAGCATGTCGGTTGGGATGCGCTGCTCGTGCAAACGAGTGAAGGCTTCCCAGATCCATTTGTGGCGGTGGATGTAAAAATCATCCGAAGCCAGGAATTGGGCAACGTCGTAATAGACTTCAGGGTTAATCAGTACCGCCCCTACGACGGCTTCTTCTGCTTCTCGGCTGTGAGGAATGCTTGGAGCGGCGGGGGCGGCTGATTCTTGTTCGGGGAAGTAATCTGTCATTTAGGAGTGTCAGCTTTAGGTTGAGGGTGAATCGGGTTTATCTGAATTGGGTTTGTCGATATCCAGCTTGTCGAGAAAATCCTTGAAGACAGATAATCTATCGTTGCCTTCATCAGACAGGGGTTCGGGTTCTTCCCGTTTTTGTGGGGCAATGGCAGTGCTTTCGGGCATATCCTGTTCAGGAGATTGCGCGGCTGCATCCATTACGCTTTTGTGAACGAGGATCGGCACATGGGCGCGGACCGCAATGGCGATCGCATCTGACGGGCGTGAGTCAATGTGAATTTCGCGTCCATCCACTTCGGCCACAAGATTGCCATAGAAAATGTCATCCTGCAGTTTGATAATTTCAACGCGTGTAATGCGTGCGTTGAATGCGCCGAAAATATTTTTCAACAGATCGTGGGTAAGTGGGCGCGCCGTTTCAACTTCCTGCAGCGCAATGGTGATGGCTTCGGCTTCATAAGGGCCAACCCATATTGTGAGGTAACGTTCGGTGTTTTTTTCTTTAAGGACAACGACACGTTGCGGCGCCATCAGGTGCACGCGAATACTATCTATAAGGACTTCTATCATATCTGGCATGGGGTAACTCCGATATGCTATTTTAGCATAAAGGGCGGATGATTCGCCGTATTGTTTTGAAAGCGTCTGTTTATGGAAATGGGAATTTGAGTTTTATTTTTCATTTGCCAGATTCTACAAACACGGCTATAATCCGCTTCGCTCAATCGGGGCGTGGCGCAGTCCGGCTAGCGCGCTTGCATGGGGTGCAAGAGGTCGGAGGTTCAAATCCTCTCGCCCCGACAGTGGTAAGAAAAACCGTCCTACCGGAAGGACGGTTTTATTTTTTATATTATTCAGCCAGTTTGCGCGAAAGCGGCAGACTGGCAAGGTTTTTTTATGAACGCGAATGAACAAC
>JAVBXV010000036.1 GCA_030824405.1 Anaerolineales bacterium
GGTAGCAGGCGACCTTTGTTCAGAACATACGTGTTCTTTTTGTTTGGGTTCGTGCCATGCAGCCGCTCGCCGAGACCGAGTTCCTTGCACAGCGCCACGCCCCAAGGCCTCGAGGCAAGAAAAGTATCGGGTCCGCCTTCGATGATGAATTGACCATCATCAAAAGCGACGCGGTCTGTAATGATCTTGCCGCCCAATCGTGAAGCAGACTCGATCAGAGTGACATGCGCATCGGGAATATTTTTCTGTGCATAATAAGCGGCGGAAAGACCTGCAATCCCGCCGCCGACAACGACGATTCGATTCATAACCAACCTACTTCTTTCGCCTTTTCGCGGATCAAACCTGCCAACCCATCGATCATTTCTGGTGCGGAGTTGAGCATTTCGATGCGTTCGAGATGAATGCCAAGCGACTTGGCAAGATTTTGATAGACGATGTCAATGTCGTACAGAATTTCAACATGCTCGCATACGAACCCGATCGGACAAAGCAGAATATGTTTTTTACCTTCCGATACAATGCGTTCGATCACTTTGCCCGCGTCGGGTCCAAGCCAGGGAATGGTGGAAATGGCGGCGGATTGATAGGCAAATTCATGCGGTTGGGAGCCAAGTCTTTCCATTACTGCCGAGACGGTTTCACGCAATTGCACGGGATAGGGATCATCCCATTCTAGAATTTTCTCGGGCAGGCTGTGTGCGGTGAAGATGACGGGAACATCCGCGCGGATTTCATTGGGGAAACGTTGAAGTGCATCACGAACGCGTTCCGCAAGTGCATTGATGTATCCCGCATTCAAATGCCAATTCTCGATGCGGGCCAGTGCAATCGGCGAGTTGGCTTCTTCAAGCCGTTGGTAATACGCGCCGATGCTCATGCGCGAATAATGCGGTGCCATCACCACGCCCATCGCTTTTTCGATTCCCTGTGCTTGCATCTCTGCCAACACATCCTTGATGAAGGGATGCCAGTGGCGCATTCCCACGAAGGCTTTGAATTCTTTACCATTTACATTCAACGCGGATTCAAGCACATCTGCCTGCGCCTGGGTTTGTTCCAATATGGGGGAACGCCCACCGATCTCGCGGTAGCGTTCGCGCACCTCGTGGATGATCTCTTGTGAAGTAGGGCGGTAGCCACGCACATCCAAAAGGTATGGCTCGACCTCATGCAGATTGTTCGGTCCGCCATATGCCATGACCAAAACACCGATCATGACGTGCGTACCTTTTCATCAGAATACTCATGCACCATATCCACAACCGCTTTGACACTATCAACGGGCGTGTGCTGCAAAATGCCGTGTCCGAGATTGAAGATGTGACCAGGTCTGCCATTCGCGCGGTGCAAAACATCATGCACGCGCGTTTTGAGTTCAGGCAGAGGCGCAAAGAGCGTGATGGGGTCAAGATTCCCTTGAACGGCGACATCGTCTCCGAGCAGCGACCAGCCGTCGTCAAGCGGGATGCGCCAGTCGAGTCCGATCACGTCGCCACCTGCACGCTTCATCAATGGCAGGAGCGTCGTCGTATTCGTCCCAAAATGGATGACGGGAACGTTCATCGTCTGCGCGGCTTTGAGTAACTTTTGCGAATACGGCAGCACGAACGTTTCATAATCCGATGGACTAAGCGCGCCAACCCACGAGTCAAAGACCTGCACCGCCTGCGCCCCCGCACGAATCTGCGCCGTCAGGTAATCGCTGAACACATCGGCGAGCTTATCCATCAGGGCATGGAAAACGTCAGGCGCGGAATACATCATCGTTTTGGTTTTGAGAAATTCACGCGACGAGCCGCCTTCGATGATATAGGACGCGACCGTGAACGGCGCACCGCAAAAGCCGATGAGCGGCGTGTCTGTGAGTTCCCTGCGCAGGATGCGGATCGCTTCCATGACGTAGCCGAGATCTGTTTCTGCATCGACAGGTTTAAGCGCCCTGACATCTTCCATCGTGCGAACAGGATTCTGCAACACGGGACCTTCACCCTTCGCAAACTCCAAGCCGACGCCAAGCGGAATGGCGGGAAGCAGAATATCAGCGAAGAGGATCGCCGCATCCACTCCAAAGGCGCGGATGGGCTGAAGCGTTACTTCGGCGGCGAGCTCGGGCTGGTAACAAATTTCGAGAAGGGAATACTTCTCGCGGATGGCGCGATATTCGGGCATGTAACGCCCCGCCTGGCGCATGAACCAGATGGGAGTTGTATCAACGGGCTGGCGCTGACAGGCTTGTAAAAAACGGCTGTTTATTTCCATAAGGCAAGGGTCTCTTCGGCGGGGTGATAGATGGCGGTGTGTAAAGGCGTATCACGCAGGGTGTAACGCCGCGCTTCGGTGTCGCGCAGTTCGTTGACCAGATCCGAGAAGCGGGTCAGGTCGTCGGATTCATACACCACGACAAATTCCTGATTTTGCAAACCAAAGGAATAAAGAAGCAATTGACTGATGTCTTCATATTGTTTACCGATGCGGATGTGTTCGTTCATCATGCCTTGACGCGCGTCGCGGCTCATCAAGTACCATTCGGTCGTTTTGGAAAATGGATAAATGATCAGGTATGGCTTGTGCTCATTCGAGAACGGATCGATCTCCTGCTTGGAACGAGCCTTCGAATATTGCGATGGACGCGTAAAGCCCCAGAGTGAATCCTTTTGTTCGATCAGATGGCGATAAGGAGCCAACGCTTTTGCAAATTTCTCAAAGAAGGTGGCAGCATCCTGATTATCTTCCACAGTTAAAGCAGACCAGACGATCAAATCAACATCGTGTTTGGTGCCTTGAAACAGGTTCACTTTTTGGGAGGATGCACGCAAGGCACTCAGCCAATTCTTGTGGAAGTTCGCACGTTCACCCGCGCTCAATGACCAGTAAGCATCCTTGAAGAAAAATAAGGAGTAGTGGTTGAACGTGCGCAGGGATTGTTCAGTCGTATCCGTGGTCATCTACGCTCCTTGTGGAATATACAAACAGGCTGGGTCGGATTCAAGATAATCTCCAGTCACGCCATACGCGCGTCCGCGTTGACCGCCGCACACGTCACGGTATTCGCAAATGCCGCAACGTCCCTTGATCTTGTCGGGGGTACGCAGGTCGGTGAATAGCTGTGAGTTGCGATACACATCGATCACATCATCCGCGCGGACATTGCCTGCCGTGAGTGGCAAAAAGCCCGAAGGCTGAATGTCACCTACATGGGAAATGAACAGGAAACCGTTTCCATCATTGACGCCGCGCGTTGGGCGATTGAGTCCGTCTGCATATTGAAAACCCGCGCCCTGGAAGGTGACGGGGTTATCACCGCCCTGTTCTGCGCGTTTACGCTCGATTGCCACACGGCGATACATCGGTGCAGCCGTAGATTTAATGTCAAATGGCGCAGTCTTGGAAAGATCATATAGCCAATTAAAAGTACGCTCGTGTTCTTCAGCGGAGATCATGTTTTTGACCTGGGCACGACCCGTCGGCACGAGGAAGAACAGCGACCATTGCACCGCGCCTACCTCCTGAATGAACGGCACCATTTCATCGAGAATATCGACATTATGTTTTGAGATGGTTGTATTCACCTGCACACTAATCCCGATCTCCTGAGCGCGGTGCAAAATATCCATCGTGCGCTGCCATGAGCCAGCAACCTGCCGAAAATTATCATGGATCTCTGCGCTGGGCGCATCCAGTGAGAGCGCAATGCGGCGAACCCCTGCATCGCGCACTTTCTCAAGCCGTGCGGTTGTTGGCAGGGCGGTGGCAGTGGGAGTCAGTGAACAACGCAATCCTTTTTGCGTGGCATATGCGATCAACTCATGCAAGTCCTTGCGCATCATCGGGTCGCCGCCAGTGAAGATCAAAATTGGGGAACCAAAATCCGTCAGACGGTCGATGAGACGCAGCGCTTCCTCCGTATTCAATTCATTCGGGTCGGCTACATGCATCGCATCCGCGCGGCAGTGAACGCAGGCATACGCGCAGGCACGCGTCACTTCCCAGGCGATGGTGAATGGCGCCATATTGAAATCCGCATGAACCATGCGTTCGTTGTGCATCGTTCGCTCAGATGCGGCGCGGGGAGTTAGGTTTTCTAATGACATGTTTGTTTTCCTTTGTTTGCTAAATGGTGATTGCCAATTACGCACTTAACCATCGTGCCGCATCCACGGCGTGATAAGTAATGATGACATCCGCGCCTGCACGCTTAATGGATGTGAGCGTTTCGAGTGTGACCTTCGCTTCATCCACCCAGCCATTCGCGGCGGCGGCTTTAATCATCGAATACTCACCGCTGACGTTGTATGCCGCCATCGGCAATTCAGGATACGCATCCTTCACCACGCGAATGACATCGAGATACGCTAGCGCAGGTTTCACCATCAACATGTCTGCGCCTTCTTCCACATCCAACGCGGCTTCACGCAAGGCTTCACGCACATTGGCAGGATCCATTTGGTGAGATTTTCTATCGCCAAATTTCGGCGCGCCTTCCGCCGCGTCGCGGAACGGTCCATAGAACGACGATGCGTATTTCACGGCATACGACAAGATCGGCAGGTTCTCATACCCAACGCCATCCAACCCTTCACGGATTGCCGTTACCATTCCATCCATCATGCCAGATGGCGCGACAATATCTGCGCCACACTCGGCATGTGAGATCGCCACCTTCGCCAGCACATCCAACGTCGGGTCGTTCAACACGTATCCCTCAGGTAGACCAGTATGAAAATGCTCGCTCGTGTTCAAAATACCGCAATGCCCGTGATCGGTGTATTCGCACAAGCACACATCCGTCACCACCACCATCTCAGGGATTTCCTTCTTGATCGCCCGAATCGCCTGTTGGATAATTCCATCTTCCGCAAAATTCTCCAGCCCGATCGGATCTTTTTCTTTTGGTATTCCAAACAGGATGACAGCGCTCACACCGGACTTTGCAGCTGCTTCTGCTTCTCGAACCGCTTCCGCCACGGATAGTTGATACACGCCAGGCATCGAGCCGATGGCAGTCCGTCCCGTTCCATGCCGCACGAAGAGCGGATAGATGAAATCACGCGCGTT
>JAVBXV010000381.1 GCA_030824405.1 Anaerolineales bacterium
CGCTGTAACTTCCACGAGATCCTCATAATGTTGCATCGACGTCCCTTTCGCGCAATGGGTTGTGAGATGCTTGCCCTGCTTGAACAGGATGTGGATTCTGCGCCCGTTATATTAGACAGTGTCCCTGTCTGGTTTGAAGGCTGGGAGCAATCTCTCAGCCGCTTCAGGCTGGACAGTGAATTGTCTCGCGTCAACCGAACATTTAACCAGCCGACAGAAGTCAGCGAGGCGTTCTGGGATGTCTTCCAAACCGCTTTGTGGGCCGATGAATTAAGTGAAGGACTGGTGACTCCCACCGTGTTGGATGCGATGCTCGAAACAGGCTACGACCGTCCCTTTGACATGCTGCCTCATGACCAGTTGTATTCCATGTCATCTTCCACGCTGGCAGATCATCCGCTTTCGCTGGTGATCGCAGATCGTACAACCCGCACGATCAATTTACCGCAGGGAGTGCATCTCGATTTTGGAGGCGTGGCAAAAGGCTGGGCGGCGCATCAGGCCGTTGAGAAATTAAAGGAATACGGTCCATGTTTGATGAATGCGGGCGGCGACATTGCTGTCAGCGGTCCGCGTTTGGATGGCAGTGCGTGGCCTGTGGGTGTATCCAGCCCATTCGAAACAGGAACAGACTTCGAGATTTTGTATGTGAAGCGCGGCGGCATCGCATCCTCTGGAAAAGACCGCCGTTATTGGCATCAGAACGGCGTGTTTCGTCATCACATCATCAATCCATTTACGGGCTTGCCCGCAGAAACAACCGTGCTGCGCGTGACCGTGGTTGCGCCCACTGCAATGGAAGCCGAGGCTGCCGCAAAGACGGCGTTTATTCTTGGCCGCGAAAAAGGTTTGGAATGGATCGAGTCTCGTCCCGAGTTTGCGGGGGTGATCATTCTTGAAAGTGGTGAAGTGATCCACAGCCAGCGTATGCAGGAATATTTGTAAGGAGTAAAAATGAATTCACAAGACCCAAATGAACTTGAATCTTCAGTCAGCATCCAATCGTTTTTGTTGTTTCTTCTGGCAACCATCATTGGATTGCTGGTGGCAGTTTTATTACTGCCGATCTTTTTGCCGAACATGGCTTTCTCTTTAAGTGGAGACGCCCCCAAGGCCTATTGGTATCTTTCGCGCGCCACGGCGTTTGTATCTCTTTCGCTCTTGTGGCTTTCGATGGCGTTGGGCCTGGGTATTACCAATAAGATGGCGCGCATGTGGCCTGGCATGCCCGCCACATTTGCGATCCATGAATATGTAAGTTTGCTGGGGCTGGCGTTTGCCCTGTTCCACGCGCTGATCATTTTGGGGGATCATTACATCAACTTCACTTTGTTGCAATTATTCGTTCCATTTAGCATGGCAGAATACAAACCCTTTTGGGTTGGCCTTGGACAGGTTGGTTTTTATATTTGGGGGATCGTGGCGGCAAGTTTTTATATTCGTCCCACTATTGGGCAAAAGTTTTGGCGCCTGTTGCACTACGCCAGCTTCGGCATGTATTTTCTTGGCATCATGCATGGCATCTTCAGCGGCACAGATACCAGTATGAGTTGGGCGCAGAATTATTATTGGTTCTCTGCAGGGAGCCTGCTCTTCCTTTTCTTTATCCGCATTGTTGGAAGTATGATCGACGCATTGTTCCCCGCTAAAAAACAGATTCCTGCTGCGCGTCCCACGCAGGGATAATTGCTCCTGTTTACTGATAAATTCTCCACTCTGTAATAAAGAGAGCGACCATGAAAATGGTCGCTCTCTTTATTACTTGTTCCTTACTGTTCTTTCACTTCACCGTCAACAACATTGCCGTCATCGTTTCCACTCTGTGGGTTGGATGGGCCGCCTTCTGGCTGCGGCTGTGCTTGAGCATAGATCTGCTGGCTGAGCGCGTGGAAAGTATTCTGCAACTCTTCGGTCAATTTCTTGATCGTGTCCACGTCTTCGCCTTGTGCGGCTTGCTTCAACTCACTAACTTTGGCTTCAATGGAGGTATGTTCAGCGGCGGGCACCTTATCACCGAGTTCGCGCAGTGATTTCTCGATCTGATAACAAAGGTTATCAGCATTGTTCTTGACTTCGATCACTTCACGGCGCTTCTTGTCTGTAGATTCGTTCTGACGCGCTTCCTGTACCATGCGGTCGATGTCGTTCTTGTTTAGGTTGGTGGATGCAGTGATGGCAACCTTTTGTTCCTTGCCTGTGGCTTTATCTTTTGCGGTCACATGCAGAATGCCGTTTGCGTCGATATCAAAGGTCACTTCCACTTGAGGAATACCGCGTGGAGCGGGTGGGATTCCATCGAGACGGAATCTGCCAAGGCTCATATTGTCACCAGCCATTGGGCGTTCACCCTGCAAAACGTGGATGTCAACAGCCGTCTGACTATCTGCGGCAGTGGAATACACTTCTGTTTTGCGAACAGGGATGGTGGTGTTGCGTTCGATCATCACGGTCATGACACTGCCCATGGTTTCCACACCGAGGGAGAGCGGGGTCACATCGAGCAATAAAATATCTTTGACATCGCCGCCGAGTACGCCGCCTTGAATGGCTGCGCCAATGGCAACAACTTCATCGGGGTTCACGCCTTTATTCGGCTCCTTACCATTGGCCAACTTGCGGACCAGGTCCTGAACCATCGGCATGCGGGATGAACCGCCAACCAGAACTACTTCGTCTAGTTTGCTTGCATCCAGGTTTGCGTCTTTGAGCGCGGCTTCGAACGGAGTACGGCAGCGCTGGAGCAGGTCTTCGGTCATTTGCTCGAACTTTGCGCGGCTCAGTTTCAATTGCAAATGTTTTGGTCCGCTTGCATCGGCAGTGATGTAAGGCAGGTTGATCTCTGTTTCCATTACAGTAGAGAGTTCGATCTTTGCCTTTTCGGCAGCTTCACGCAAACGCTGCAATGCCTGACGGTCGCCGCGCAGGTCAATGCCCTGATCTTTCTTGAATTCATCAGCTGCCCAATTGGTGATCTTCTGATCCCAGTCATCACCACCGAGGTGGGTGTCGCCGTTCGTGGATTTCACTTCGATCACGCCTTCGCCTACTTCGAGGACGGATACGTCAAACGTACCGCCGCCAAGGTCAAAGACGAGAATGGTTTCATTTTTCTTTTTATCCAAACCGTATGCAAGAGCAGATGCAGTGGGTTCGTTGATGATACGCAGAACTTCAAGGCCTGCAATGCGGCCTGCATCTTTTGTGGCCTGACGCTGGCTGTCATTGAAATAAGCGGGGACGGTGATGACTGCCTGTGTGACGGCCTCACCCAAATACGCTTCGGCGTCTGTCTTGAGCTTGCCCAGGATCATCGCGCTGATCTCCTGCGGGGAATATTCCTTCCCTGTCACAGGGATTTGGACACGCACATCATCTGACGGTCCCTGAATGACTTTGAATGGAACCATTCCACGTTCCACGCTAGTTTCTTCAAAGTGACGTCCTATAAATCGTTTGATCGAGTAAACAGTATTATCTGCGTTCACAACAGCCTGGCGTTTTGCAGTTTGCCCGACCATGCGTTCGCCGTTCTTGTTGAACGCAACAACGGAGGGGCAGAGACGTCCGCCTTCTGCCGTGGTGATCACAGTCGGTGTGCCGCCTTCCATAACGGAGACAACACTGTTGGTCGTACCGAGGTCAATACCAATGATTTTTCCCATGTTTTAAAACTCCTTGCTTTATGTTTTCTATATATCAAATCTTAAGCGATTTATACAAGAATTCTGTTAACATGACGTAGGTTTTTGGTCAAAAAAAGCCGCCCCAAGATTGGGGCGGCTTTTAATATTTGTTCATAACTTACGGAGTGACAGCAAAATGATTTTTTAGTGTGTAGTGAATATAGTTTTGCCACAGCGGGACGATGTCTGCGCGTTTGTAATCGTGGTCTGAAAATGTCTGAATGATCACGCGGCCTTCATAACAGGTTGCCAGCACAGCCTCCTGGTTTGATGACTTCGCTGCCAGACCTGCCAGAAGAGTGGCATCGCCGCCGCTTCCCAAACGGATCTGATCACCAGTTTGATTTGCCCAATATCGTTCGTAATGTAAAAGGGGCAGTACGGTATTGGGTTCATTGAAAATTGGATGATTCGGTTCCCACCAATAAATTGAATCGGCTATCTGCCAATCTTTCTGATAGCGGATGCCGCACCCGCTCAGTATTTTGCTGATCGGTCCATTGGCTTCACTGTCCAGATACCAGACCTCGGCGATCAGGGCGGTTTTGTCCTCCACCAGGCGGGTGTTGATCACGTCCCAGAATTCGCCAGAGATGATGTTTTTATCTTCTGCTCCCACGATGATCAGGTCATAGTCAACCCCGGAGTTCAGATATTCCATGAAGTTCCCGCTATAGGAACCCGTCTGTGTGTAGTCGATGCCCATGCCATCCAGTGCATCTTGAATCCACATGCCGATATTGCGTGCGTCTGTGTTTTCGTACACCAGAACATTGGCTGCTTTGATGCGTGCTTCGATATCCTGAGTTGGAGTGGGTTGTATTTCAGTAGGGGCTAGCGCGGGTGGGTTGATCGGAGGAGGAGGTGTTTGGGTGGGTTGAGTCTGGGTATTCAGCACGGCTTGTGTCAACTGCAATGACATGGCGGTAGCCTGATACTCAAGTGCTATTTTGGTGGGGTCAAAGGCTGGCGTGGCAGCAGGTGGAGAAGCTGTTGATATTGAACATGCCAGTATGAAAGTAAATACGGCGATCAGGAAAATAACACTCCCCCGTGGAGTAACTTTTTGCGACATGGCCTCCTCCTTTTATTGCAGGCAGGATGATTATCACCATGTTTATTATACAGCGAAGAGACCTTGTTTGTTCAAATAATCACAAACAAGTTGGCTTTATGGTTCGCTTACCTTGAACCAATCAAAGGTGATGATGACGGGGATTTCTTCAAAAGATGAGGTGGAAATGCCAACTTTACCTTCGTTGAGTTCGTAGCGTGCCACATCCAACTTGCGGAATAGTTTTCCGTTGATGTAAAGGAAGAGGAAGTTTTCTTGACAGGTGAGGCCGATCTCGTAATCCATG
>JAVBXV010000403.1 GCA_030824405.1 Anaerolineales bacterium
TTTTGTGGGCCAGCAATAATGATCGCGAGCGCGTCTTCAGGGATTTTATTGGTAACCAGAAGATTCAGCGTATTGACCGTGTAATTCTTGGATTGCAAGGTTTGTGCGGCAATTGCGAACGCCACTTGATCCTGTCCGCCAGTAACAATACCTGATTCGCCATGACCTTCGAGGAAGTACACTGCGCGTTCTTCAGGACTGATCAAGCGGATCAGTGAACGGGTAAGTTCTGTCTCAGATGAGAAGGATGCAATTTCTTTCTTGTCGCCCATGGTGAGCATGATCTTGCCGTCACCAGTGATGCCTGCTTCACGCGCAGCGACAGGGTTTCGATCTGGGTCGATGAATTCGTAATCGAATTTTCCCTGGCTGTTAGCCTTGAACTTGCTCAACAAATCATCCGCCCCTGTAGTATCCAGCGTTGAGGAATAGAAAGCGGTAGCAGTTACTTTTTCAGGAAGGGTTGCCAGAGCTTGCAGAGTTTCGGGCGCAAGCGTGTTGGATTTATCCTGGGTCAAGTCCCATGATTTGGGGTTTTGATAGGCAATGTAATTGGCAACGAATACGATGCCAATTACGGCAATGCCCATTACCAATGAGTTTGAGCCATAACGTGCCTGACGCCCAGTGAAGAAACTGCGCACAGCTTCAGGGGCCATCAACGCATACGCAGCAAGACCGACAATGATCAAGCCAATGCTGATCTGCAAGCCAAGGTTGATGGCTTGGTTGTTTTCAAATGTGAACATTCCCAGGGCAACCATGCCTCTGGCAACACCGATCAAGCCTGAAGAAATACAGGCGATCAAGGCAACGATCAGGCCAATAAAGGCATAACGTGCCGAAGGGTTTTTCTTTTTTCCAGCCATTAGCGCCATCTCCGAATTTCGATCGCGGTGGTGCCGACGAACAGGCCCAATACCGTGAGGCTTAGATAGTAGACAATGTCACCAAGATTAATGGTTCCATTATTCATGGATTGTGTAAAGTGATTGGACAGGCTGATGTAGTTGAACACTTCACCGCCGCTTGGCAAATAACTTGCTGGCAGGCTCACCATGAACCACAGGAAGAAGAATACCCCGAGTGTGACGAAGAATGCAGCAAATTGATTGCTGAATATTGCAGAAATTCCCACACCCAAGGCCAGCAATGCAGAAGTGACAAGCGCCACGCCGATATAGGAAGCGAGCAGCATTTTCAAGTCGATGCCTGGATCTACCAGGTTGTTGATGACGATCGGGAAGGTGAGTGTAACAGCCGCCAGAGTCATCACAAAAAGGTAGGAGCCCAGCCATTTTCCAGCAACCAATTCAAAGTCACGCACTGGAGCGGTTAACATCAATTCGAGTGTGCCCATGCGAGCTTCATCTGAAAGCAGGCGCATGGTTAGTGCTGGGGCAAAGAAGATCAACAGGAAAACGAACAACCAGGTGAGTGGTGAGTTTTCAGGAGCGGGGCCGCCGTAGAGTGATTGCTGCGAGCTGGCCCACAGAATGACGGAAAAATAGATGCCAAGAGGCAGGAGCATGAAAAATGCCACCACGTATGCCAATGGGCTGTTGAAATAATTATCATATTCGCGTTTTGCGATGGTCCAAATAGTCTTCATGGGTTCCTCGTTATTTGCGCTTGCCAGCATCTGGGCCGGTGAGTTCGAGGAAGATCTCTTCGAGACTCATGCCAAGTGGACGCAGTTCGAGCAGGTCGTAGCCAGCTTTGATGACTTGTTTGGCCACTTCGGGGCGTAAGTCTTTGCCGGAAGAAAATTCAAATTCGACCGCGCCGTCATCTTTAAGTTCAATGTCGCGCACGCCTTTGATCAATTTAATGGTCTTGGCAAGTTCTTCATCTGCCTCGCCGCGGATGCGTACAATGACGCGCTCTGCACCAACCAGACGCGCCTGCAAATTCTCAGTAGTGTCTTCAGCAACGATCTTGCCTTTGTTGATAATGAGAACGCGGTCGCAAATGTTCTGCGCTTCATTCAAAAGGTGGGTGGAGAGCAGCACGGTTCGTTCCTTGCCGATCTCGCGGATCAACTCGCGCACTTCCACCATTTGACCAGGGTCGAGACCAATGGTCGGTTCATCGAGGATCAAAACTTCGGGTCTGTGCAAAAGCGCCTGAGCAAGCCCAACACGCTGACGCATACCCTTGGACAGATTGCCGATATATCCATTGGCGCGATCGCCCAGGCCAACCATGCCCAATACTTCATCAACACGGTCGTCCACTTTGGGCACACCGCGAAGCTCGCCCATGTATTTCAGATAATCGAAAACAACCATATCTGTATACAGCGGAACTGTTTCGGGTAAATACCCAACCCGCCTGCGAACCTCAAGCGACTCTTCCACAACATCATAACCAGCCACAATTGCCTCGCCGTCTGAGGGCGGCATGTAACCAGTGAGGATGCGCATGGTTGTGGTTTTTCCAGCACCGTTCGGGCCAAGAAAGCCCACAATTTCACCTTGCTGAGCATCGAAACTCAGGTTGGTAATGGCGCGGCGCGCGCCGTAGTCCTTTGTAAGACCACTGACTTTGATCATTGCCTCTCCTTGCGATAAATTTTCATAATGAGTTTTTAGCACACAAAAGGCACGGCCTGGTTGGGGCTGTGCCTATAATTACCGTTAGTTACTATACAATATGTCGAGTCGCAAAGTCAAGAGGATAACCATTCTCTAATCTGGCACTAATCTGGAATCTCAGAGATATAATTACGGCATGACCGAACTTATTTACCAAACCGATGCCTATCTCAAAGAGTTTGATGCAACCATCACCCTGGTGGATGCTCAAACCCGTGCCGTTGTTCTCGATCGTTCCGCTTTTTACCCGGGCGGGGGTGGCCAACCCTGCGATCTTGGAACTCTGCAAATTAACGCTATCAATTATCCTGTGGAAAAAGTGAAAAAGCAGGGTGATGACGTTTTACACTTCCTCGGCGGCACAGATCCTCTGCCTGACGTAAACTCCGCTTCGCACGGGACTTTAGACTGGGCACGGCGACACAAGCTGATGCGCACCCATACAGCGCTGCACATCCTCTGTGGCACGGTCTTTCGCGATTACGGCGCCCTTGTCACAGGCGGAGATATGGAGCCGCTCAAAGGCCGCATGGACTTTGAGTTTGCAACCATGCGTGGAGAGTTGGTACGTGAGATCGAAGCAGCGGTCAATTTCGAGGTCCAGCAAAGACGCGATATTCAAGTCAAAATATTTCCGCGCGAAGAAGCCTTTCAGATTCCCGATCTCATCCGCACGAAGATCAATCTTTTACCAGAAGGGATCGCGCAGGTTCGCACGGTTGAGATCGTTGGCCTCGACCTGCAGGCCGATGGCGGCACACATGTGGCGAACACCTCTGAAGTTGGCACTATTATAGTGGTGGATTACAAAAGCAAAGGCGCAATCAATAAACGGTTATATATTGAAATTGAGTAGGGCTTTTTGAATGTTGTATAATTTTATTGGTTGGTGGAGATTTCCCGCCCATCTAAAAACCCAAAGGAGAAAGTAATGAACAAAAAGAGACTTCCTATTTTACTCGCCGCACTTGCGCTGGTTGTATCCACACTCGCCTGTGCAGTTGGCGAGCCCACATTGGCGAACGTGCGTACCGCGTTGGATGAGGATGGTGCCCAGCCATCTGCTGTTTTTGCGGCAACAGACACGGTGTATGTGGTGGGCGACCTTTCCAATGGCGCCGTGGGGAATGTGATCACCTCAAAATGGTATGCGATTGAAGTAGTGGACACCGAACCAAATTTCCTGATCGACGAAGCAGATATTGCCGTGGAAGAAGATTCTTTCAATGGTACGATCTACTTCTTCTTCCCGCCGCCCATTGACGGGCAGTGGCCTGCTGGTCGTTATAGCGTTGAAGTGTATTTCAACGGTGTATTAAACAGCACAGTTGAATTTACGATTCAGTAGATCTGTTTTCTAAAAAGTGGCCGCCAGAAATGGTGGCCACTTTTTTGTTGCCGTATAATATAAAGAACGGAGGCTCGCATGGATTACAAAAAATTGGGCAGGACAGGACTCAAAGTTTCTTCATTTTGCATGGGGACAATGCAATTCGGCTGGTCGTTGAACGAAGCAGATTCTTACAATATACTTTCTGCGACATTTAATGCGGGGGTCAATTTCTTTGATACCGCCGATATTTATTCCAAATGGGTGGATGGCAACCCTGGTGGGGTTTCAGAAACCTATATTGGTAACTGGATGAAGAAAAATGGTATCAAAAGAGATCAGATCGTGATCGCAACCAAAGTGCGCGGGGAGATGGGCAAAGGGCCGAACGATGAAGGCTTGAGCCGTGGACACATCATGAATGCAGTGGAGGCCTCCCTGCGCCGTTTGCAGACAGATTATATTGACCTCTACCAATCTCATTGGACGGACGAATCCACGCCGATTGAGGAGACCCTGCGTGCGTTTGATGATCTCGTTAAGCAGGGGAAGGTTCGTTATGTGGGTGCTTCCAATATTGCGGCGTGGGAATTGATGCAGGCTTTGTGGGTTTCAGATAAATATAATTTGACCCGCTATGACAGTGTTCAGCCACACTATAACTTGATCAACCGTGATGAATTTGAACGTGAGCTTCGCGCTGTGTGCGAAACCTATGGCTTGGGAGTAATTCCGTACAGCCCATTGGCTGGCGGCTTTTTGACTGGGAAGTATCGTCAGAATGAGCCTTTGCCAGAGAGCAGACGTGCAGAAGGCCGCAAGCGTGCCATGACCGAAAAGAATTTTTCCCTCTTGTACGAAATGGAAGCGATCGCTTTATTGCATAAAGCATCGATCTCTCAAGTTGCGCTCGCCTGGATGCTGGCAGACCCTGTGATCACCAGTCCCATTATTGGCGCAACCTCCATCGATCAATTGGATGAAAACCTTGGTGCATTAAATGTGCATTTGACGGTGGAAGAATTGACCACTTTGAATAAGATCACTGCCTGGAAAGTGGACGAAGAGTAAATTGTTGTTGGTTGAAATATAAAAAGTGCGCGCCCTATTG
>JAVBXV010000372.1 GCA_030824405.1 Anaerolineales bacterium
GTGTGAACGGCGTTCTGCGGACTTCGCAATTGCCGATGACGGGTGTTTCGGGTTCGGGGAAATCTCCGTACAACGTTGCAAGAAAACGCGTGGCGCCTTCGGTGATCGAAAACTCAAAGACCCACGGCGCGAAAGACAAGCCAGCCTGCGGACGAGCAACTGCGGGGAAGTGTGAAACGGAAACCAGCAGCGCGGGTGTTTGCAACAGCGCGGGGTCTTCCACTTGTTGGCCGCTTAGTGGGTTGTAATCGGCAGGGAATTGATTAAGCTCTGGCCCCAACTTGATCGGCGCAGACAAAGGCTGCGGTGTGGGCGTAGACGTGGGAGGCAGTGCGCCTTGCGTGGCGGTGACTGCGGGAATAATGCTTTCTGATTCAGGGTTGATCGTCAGCCATGCATTGAATTCTTCGGCGCTCATATCTCTGGTGCGCGGCGTAGACGTGGAGCTTTCGATGCTGGCGGCCTGACCTGCCACGATGTTGACAATGCCGATCTCGTTCTTGAGCGAGCAATCGCCTTCGAGACAGGTGATGATCACGCTTTTATCTGGCCGCGCTTCTACATATAGGTATGAGCCGCGTACAGTAGCGACGCCTGCGGGGGTTTCAATTTCCAGAGACCCTGCGGAGAGAATGACCCAGATTTTTCCGAATTCCATTTGCAGGCGGGTGAGCGGAATTTCGTTTTCGGCTTTCAGGTCTTGAAGAGTGAATTGCGAGTTTGGCCCCACGCGAAAGAATGTGCCGCTCGAAAGTTCCACGCGGGCGCGGCCATCTTCTCCAGTTTCCAACTGGCCGCCCGTTTGCAGGACCAGCCCATTTTGCGCGGAGGTGAATTCTGCTTCGGCAGGTTGTTTGACGTTGACTTGTCCCTGAATATCGTTCAGGGTGGCGGTAAGCGGCGCGCTTGCTGTGGAGGGGATTGCGGCCCCACCAGATGTGGAGCAAGCCGCAGCTATTAATAGAATAAGGGATAGTGCGAGCAGGGTTTTAATTTTCATGTGTTTCCAGTTTCAATAAATCTATTTTTGTACTGGCTGTGGTTTGGGTAGTGAAACCAGGGAGATTTATATTTAAAGTATATATCTTTTAACGCAAATTTATTTTTCAAACGCTTCTTTCACGCGCTGATAGGTATCTTCCAAAGATTCTGGCAGAACGCGCATCCCGCCCACTGCAGACATGAAGTTCGTGTCGCCAGCCCAGCGCGGCACAATGTGAATGTGGACGTGTCCCAGCACGCCCGCGCCTGCCGCTTCGCCGATGTTAATGCCCACGTTAAAGGAATCTGTCTTGTAGGTTTTTCGCAGAATGGTTGTACAGCGTGAGGTGAGTTCGATCATTTCTGCGCGTGTTTCAGCATCGAGTTCTTCAAGATTGGAAACATGCACGAACGGGATGACCATCAAATGTCCGCTGGTGTAGGGATAGCGGTTGAGGATCACGTACGCGTTTTTTCCGCGCAGAACAATTAGATTCTCGGCACTGTCTGCTTTGGCTTGCTCGTTGCAAAAGACACAGCCTTCTACTTTTATATGTTTTTCTATATATTTCATACGCCAGGGAGACCAGATATGTTTCATAGAGTGAAGTATAAACGTTTCGGTTATGTTTATTTATTTAATTTAAAGGTGAGAGATTGCTTTACCGCAGGCCATTCGTGGTTGATGATGGAGAACACAACGGTATCACGGTAGATCCCGTCTGCAGTTTTGGTGTGGTTTCTAAGGACGCCGTCTTGTTTGGCTCCCAGGCGGGCGATGGCCGCGCGGGATTTGTGATTGTGCCAGTGTGTGCGAAATTCGACGGCGATGGCATTCAGTGTTTCAAAGGCGTGGGTGAGAAGTAAATATTTGGCTTCGGTATTTGCGGAAGTTCTTTGATAACTTTCCGCGTACCATGTGTAGCCGATCTCCAATCGATGATTTGTTTCATCCACATTGAAATAGCGTGTGCAGCCGATGATGGTATTTGTTTCTCTGTCGCGGACGATAAACGGCATGGCTCCCGCATTCTCGCGCATATCTAATGCGGTTTTGATATAGGCTTCGGCGTTTTCTGGCGCAGGAATGGACGTGAACCACAGTTTCCAAAGTTCGCCATCTTTCACTGCGGAACGGATGCCTTCCAAATGTTCCAGCGAAAGCGGTTCTAAAATTACGCTTGCTCCTGATAATGTGACGGGTTCGATCCATCTTGTTGTCATGCGATATCCTTTCATAGTTTCATAATGTACTGGATATTATAAAGTCGCTTTTACCGTTCTCTATTCTCTGCTCTCTCTCCCTCCCATTCTCTACTCCCAATTCCCTATTCCCCATTCACTATTTTTCGATTATCCTCACCGCAATGCAACCGACACTTTTTTCCTCCAACCATCTTACCGTCTCTCAATTGACCTTCCACATCCGCAAGCAATTGGAAGGTGACCCAATCTTGCAGGACGTGTGGGTGGAAGGCGAGATCTCGAATCTCTCGCGGCCCAATTCTGGTCACATCTACTTTACGCTCAAAGACAAGAACGCCTCCCTGCGCTGTATGATGTGGAAGCTGGATGCGGCGCGTTTACGCGTCAACTTGCAGGATGGCATGGCCGTGGAAGCGCATGGCAAGATCACCGTCTATGAGCCGCAGGGGTCGTATCAACTTGCGGTAAACATCATTCAACCCAAAGGTGAAGGCGCGCTCTATCAGGAATTTTTGCGCCTGAAAGCCATGCTCGAATCCGAAGGCCTCTTCGATGTGGAACGCAAACGCCCCGTCCCTGAACTGCCGCACAAGATCGGCATCATCACCTCCCAAACAGGTGCAGCCCTGCGCGACATGCTCAACACCCTGCGCCGCCGCCTGCCCCTTGTGCAAGTCATCCTCGCGCCTTCACCCGTCCAAGGTGTCGACGCCCCGCCTGCATTGGTCAACGCGCTGCAATCGCTCAACAAACAAAACCCCGATGTCATTTTGCTTGCGCGCGGCGGCGGTTCCATTGAAGACCTGTGGGCATTCAATGACGAACGCGTTGTGCGTGCCGTAGCCGATTCAAAAACGCCCATCATCTGCGGCGTGGGCCATGAAACAGATTTCACCCTCTGCGATTTCGCCGCCGATCTCCGTGCGCCAACTCCCACCGCCGCCGCCGAACTCGCCACCCAAACCACCATCGACGATTTGCACGATTTACTCTCGACTTTATATACACGCCTCTTTTCTTCGACCGTGAACCTGTTCGCTGAACAAAAGGCAGTTCTCTCCGCTTTGATAGCACGCCTGCGATACGCCTCTCCCGAACGCGGCATTCGCGCCGATGCCCAGCACCTCGACGAACTCTCCCGCCGCGCACTCTCCGCACTGACTCATCGCATCCAATTAAACGCCGCCACCGTAGACGGAATCTCAAAACGCCTGCAGTCGCTCAATCCCGAAGGCATTCTCTCGCGCGGATATGCTATCATCACGCGAAAAGAAGACGGCGCAGTCGTATCAAAAGTCTCCCAAGCCCGCGGCGAAATGAAAGTCCGCGTGAGTGATGGTGAGTTTGAAGTGAAGAAGTAAATAATTGACAGTTCTCAATTGACAATTATCAATTGGGTTTTATTATCAAAATATTGGAGCACACATGGCAAAAACATCCGCCAAAAAATTAGAAAAACCTGTCGAAGAATTATCATATGAAGAAGCCCTGACAGAACTCGAAGGCATCGTTGGAACGCTCGAAGATGAGCAGAACCCTCTTGAAGAGTCGATGAAGCTGTTCGAGCGGGGACAGGCTTTGGTGGCGCGCTGCAGCGTGCTGCTTGAAGCCGCTCAACTCAAAGTGCAGAAACTGGCTGGTGAGTCTGTCGTCGCCTTCGAGGAAGAATCAGAATGATTTTCGCCGATCTTTTCGAAAACAAAGTTTTGATTGCCGTGCTGATCGGCTGGCTGCTTGCGCAAGCCTTGAAGATCCCCACAGAATATTTGCGCTCACGCCGTTGGATGTGGGCCATGTTCTTTGCGCCAGGCGGCATGCCCTCGTCACACTCTGCACTGTTGGTTTCAGGGACATTGGCAGTCGGTTTGTATCATGGCTTTGACAATCCATTGTTTGGCATTGCGGTTGCCATCACCATGATCGTCACGCATGACGCCGCGGGTGTCCGCAGACAGGCAGGCATGCACGCGGAACGAATCAACGTGCTCTTTGAAGAATTGCTCAAGGGTCACATCTGGGACGAGAACGATCTAAAAGAAGTAATCGGCCACACCCCGCTGGAAGTGATCGGCGGAATTATTTTGGGGTTGATCGTCGCGATCGTGCAATGGAATCTTTGGCCGTAGAAAATATTTTGTCTTCGATAAAAATAAAACGCTGACAAAAGTCAGCGTTTTATTTAATTTCTTTTCAACCTTCTCAAAACCCCGTTCGTAATATAAGTTAACTCAGGAACGCGCAGCAGCCATAAGGCCGCCGCGTATATTCCGCCGCCGAGCACCACGCCAACGGGCACAAGCACCCACGGGCGCAGGCTGACTCCAAAATACAGCCATGCCCATAATGAAAGCCCCATGGCCAGCGCCGCGATCGTGGATGGAATCACACCGCGCAGAATATGCGCGCCTTCAATGCCGTTCAAGCGTTTGCGCATGAATATGAAGAGAGCCGCCGCCTCAAGCGCAGTTGCGAATGAATTTGCGAGCGCCAGACCGCCGTGCGGCATCCAGCCAATTGATTCGAACGCCTTCGCGAAGGCAATGCTGAAGACTACATTCAAGCCCATCGCGATCGTACCGATCAGCACGGGGGTTTTCGTATCGTGTTGTGCGTAGAACGCGCGCGTCAAAATTTCCATGATCGAATGGCCCACAATGCCAGTTGCGTACCAAAGCAGCGCCCACGCGGTCATTTGCACATCCTGCTCGTCAAATTTTCCACGTTGAAATAAAAATGAGATCAAAGGCACGCGCAAAAGAATTAATCCAACACTGGCAGGGATCGCCATAAACAGAATGCCGCGCAAAGACGATGCCAACGATGCGCGCATTTCATCGCTTTGTCCAAGC
>JAVBXV010000035.1 GCA_030824405.1 Anaerolineales bacterium
GCCGATGATGATTGCGTCGTATTGATTAGATGTCATAAATAATTCCTTTATCAAATGTCATTGCGAGCCGTTCTTTGGCGAAGCAATCCCCTCGTTAGTTGGAGATTGCTTCGTCGCAAAGAGCAAGAGCGCTCCTCGCAACGACATTGATTATTTCTTCTTCCACTCAGGCTCATAGAACGGAAGTTTGACCACCTTCGCAGGTGCATGTTGACGGTGATGTTCGACGGTGATCTCCATTCTCACATCGGTGCCGACTTCAAAATATGGTTTCTGTAAATGTGCGAGGGCAATATATTTTTTCAGCACAGGTGACCATGTTGAAGTTGACGCATATCCAACCTGCACATTGCCGACAGAAATTGGCAAACTTCCGCGCACGGCTGTACCAGGGATTTGCGGCGGCATACCAACGCCTGCGAATAACTTTTCCATTCCAACCCAATCTACTTCCAAACCAACCATCTTCCACGTGGAACCTTCGCGCTTTTCTTTTTCCAATGCGCGGCGACCGACGAAGTAGCCGGGTTTATCGAGTGCGACTGTCCAATCAAGTCCCAACTCAAAGGGAGAGGATTTCTGTGGTTCGATCCACGCATGGCTCGCGGACGTGTAATCCACATCGAGCATGAAGAGACCTGCTTCCACACGAGCCATGTCCATTGCCAAAATGCCAACGGGTGCAATACCGTAATCGCCGCCGACTTCCATCAACGTATCCCAGATCGGAAGCGCGTCTTTCGCGTCCATCCAAATTTCATAACCGAGGTCACCTGTATAGCCTGTTCTTGAAATGGTGACTTCAACTCCGCTAATTTTGTTCTTCATCATGCGGAAATACTTCAACTCGTCCACGGGTTTTTCGGCGACGATGTTCAAGACCTTGCGTGTATTCGGTCCCTGAAAACTGAGTGCCGCCACATCGTCTGTGACTTCGGTAATTTCCACTTCCATGCCGACCGCATTCATCGTCAGCCAGCGCAAATTTGGTTCCGCGGCGGTCAGGCGAAAGGTCGATTCTTCGAGGCGCGTCACAGTGCCATCGTCGATCATCTTGCCTTCTTCGTCGCACCAGCCTGTGTACGCAACCTGTCCAACTTTCATCTTGTGGATGTCTCGTGTGGTGATGCGATGCAGCAAAGCCGCCGCATCTTTTCCCTTAATCACATACTTGATCAACGGCGAGACATCGATCAACGCTGCCGCATTGCGGATCGCCCAATACTCGCGGTCAAGCGTGTGCTCGTACGAGCCTGCGGCGAAATATCCCGCCCATTTGCGCCAATTCTGCGGCTGGCACAACGCGGACGTTCGTTCATGGAACGGAGTAGTTTTTAGATTTAACATAGGGGGGAGGGTTCCTTAATGGCGGAGATTGTACATTATATATAATTTGGTGACAATCTCGAGTTTCTGGTATTAACGACAAAACAGGTCAGATATGCTCTGACCTGTTTTGAGAAAGTAGCTCGCCTTACGATTTGCGGCTGTTGAATTCCATTTCCATTAGAATTCTGAGAATATGGGACAGTGCCTTTAGTGGGAAATAGACAGTGGCTATGTTTAGTCCTGTTACCGGAACTATCCATAAAAGATACGTCAAAACACCAGGTATTTCTTCCAGCGAAGGAAATACACCTGAGAGAAACCCTTGAAACGTCTGAAAGTTTAATACCGCATATATTATATTTACAATGACAACGGCTTTGGCCACCTTGTTGATATTGTCTTTCAAATTTAGAACTTCCAAAGTATCGTAAAGTTCTGGCTGATTTTCATTATCTAGTAATTTAGCTTCCCACTCTTCCAAGTCATCATCTTCGTCCACATACTCCAAAATTGGATCGTTTTGCGCGGGGAGTTTTTCTAATCGTTTTTTTAGTATTTCTTCGATGACTTCAAATGCCTGGTCAGACCATTCCACACGGTTGTTGGTTTCCCAGATGGCAAGAAGCTCTTTCGTATCTTTTTCGCTGAAATTTTTGTAAAGTTGATCGCGGAGGTTTTCGCTCATAGCTCACCTCCAAGGTTTTCCTTTTCCCGATAATTCATGTCTGTTTCAATAATCATGTATAACCCCAGGGAAATTCCTTTGAGTACAATGTAATAAACGAATCCATCTAAAAGCCTCTTGGCCATGGATGATCCAATATCAACCAGGTAGTAGACTGGATCCATTTTTGCCGTTGTCCAATAGTCTGAACCGTTTTGGTACGAACACATTGCTGCTTCCATTCGCTGGTAATTCGCTTTATCTTGGAATATTACCAGCGCAGTGCTGATTATATAGAGCACAAGTGTTAACCATGCCAAATTGCTTGCCCATCCAGCAATATTTAATAGTTTGTTGTGGTTTTTTGAGAAGAATTCTGTCTGGTTATTCATTTTTCCTCCTTGAAGTATGATGATCAGATTTTACATTGCATTTAACCTAGTGACAATCACCTAAATTTTTTATTGTCCGTCGTCTATTGTCTATTGTCTATGGTCTGCTCGAATATTCCGCTGGCGCGAAGAACACGATCACGGTCAACTCTTCTTCAATGGAATGAAATCTATGTTCCACGTTCTTCGCCACATAGACAATAGACCCAGCCTGCACATCGCGGTCTTCATCGGCAACTTTTATTTTCGCCCTTCCGCCCGTTACAAAATAAACCTCATCCTCAGTGTGTGGACTTTGCAGATCGTTCCCGCCTGCGGACAGAACATATAATCCCACGCTCAGGTCTGGCACCTTGAGAAATTCGAGATACGGTTTGTTCAAGTCCGCGCGTTGGGAAATGAGTTGAGTGAGTTCGTAGGCTTGCATGAAATTCTCTCCTTTAGATGGTGGGTGATAAAAATATCTGTTGCCCGCCTTCCAAAATTATACTTATGATTTCTGTAATAAATAACGTAGCATCATTTCAATATAAAAATTTCCCTGATGTATAATCCCGTTCATGGGAATTCAACCAACACAACCTCAGGAAAAAACCACACTCCCCTGGGTGGACTTTATCCGTTTTCTAGGCGCATATCTGGTTGTCCTTGCTCACATTCAAAATTGGGGCGCAGGCCCCGCATGGGCAGCGACATTCTATTACACCATTTCGCGCATCGGCGTCCCGCTTTTTTTTCTGATCAGCGGATACCTGTTGCTTTCCAAACAGGAAGACCTGTCCACTTTTTTCAGGAAGCGCGCCGCCCGCATTATCATCCCCTTTCTGGTCTGGTCCATTATTTATGATGTGCTAAATTCCAACGCCTTTGAAAGCGGGGTTACATTCGAAGGCATCCTGAAAATGTTCATCCGCATTTTGCGCGGACCCAGGGAAGGCCATTTATGGTTTTTCTATTCCCTGATCGGCCTGTATCTCATCACCCCCATCCTGCGCGTATTTATTTCCAAAGCCCGCAACTCCGAGATCTTTTACTACATTGCGCTTTGGTTTATCGCCATGCCGCTCCTCTTCATTGTAGAAGAATTCACGCCTCTAAAAAATGGATTTGAAATTTATTACACAGGCGGCTACGTTGGATATTTCCTGCTCGGTTACGTTCTAGGCAGATTGGAAACAAAACCGCCTCTGCTCTGGTCCGCACTTGGTCTTTTCATCAGCGGCTTTCTCTTCACTTTTGCAGTGTTCCACTTCAACCTGCCCCCGCACGATAATGAACTTGTTTTTCAAAGTTACCCCAGCCTGAATATTATTTTGATGTCGCTTGGCGCGTTCATGCTGCTCAAGATCGTTGGTGAAAAAATATCACCGCAATTGGCGCGGCTTTCCAATGAAGCAGGCAAGGTGAGTTTTGGTATTTATCTTATCCATCCCCTTGTCTTCGTGTGGATGGCGTTGGGATGGAACGCTCTCGGCCTTGAAACGGGCATGGGAAATTCCGTTTTCGTCATCCCGCTTGCCGCGTTGGTGAATTTCCTTCTCTCGTGGATAATTGTTTTTCTGATCAGCAAAATCCCAGTGCTGCGCGCTGCGGTATAAATTCACACAGGTATTAAAAAAACAGCGGACAAAATTTTGTCCGCTGTTTTGATTCTCTGAAATAATCTATTCCCAGTCGCTGAGTTCGCTTTCAAGTTTGTCAACCAGTCGAATATATTTCTCCGTGCCATCCTTCAGCCCGCCGTCGAAGACAATACTGTTGATCTCCTCAGAGACCTTGTCTTCCGCATCCATGGGGATGGTTTGCTCCAGTAAAGGGAAGATCAAAGTTTTGAGTCGTTCAAGGTGCTGGCGCATGCTGGCAGTATATTCACTGGCCGCCCAGCCCACTTCGGTGCGGATGCTTTCATCACCAGTTTGCCAGACCGCGTTTGTATTCATCAATGTTTCCACAGCCACACGGCTTTTCTGCTGGTCGGTCCGCATGGCGGCGATCGGCCCCTGATCGTCAGGGAAGCCCGCTTCTTCGAGTATTTTGATGATCACTTCTTCTTTTTTGAAGAAACCCTCGTCCACATACTCGATCATGAATTGGCGGGCAAGAATAAAAAAGTTTGGTTTGGCGCGTTTATTATCCCGTACTTTGACGGATGCACCGCCCAACACGTTTAGAAAACGTTTGATCAGATCATGGTCGGCGCTAAGGTTTTTAGAGATACGCATGGAGTTTCCATTATTTCTTGAAAAAGGATACGGTGAGTATACTCCCGTTCATGTTTAGGCTTTTACAGGGTTTTTGAGTACGCCTAACCCTTCAATTTCCACCACTACTTCGTCGCCGTTCTTCAACTCGCCCACGCCTGCGGGTGTTCCTGTAAAGATCAAGTCACCAGGCTCAAGCGTCATCACAGACGAGATGTATGCGATCAAGGTTCCCACGTTGAAAACCATGTCTCGCGTAGACGCCATCTGGCGCATCTGCCCGTTCACGCGGCAGGTGACAACTGCATCCGAAGCGTCGAACTCGGTGTCGATCCACGGGCCGAAGGAACAGAAGGTATCGAAGCCTTTCGCGCGCGTCCATTGACCGTCCGTTTTTTGCAAATCGCGCGCGGTGATGTCGTTACCGATGGTGTAACCGAAGATATA
>JAVBXV010000129.1 GCA_030824405.1 Anaerolineales bacterium
CTCTGCCACACAGTCGATCAAGGATCTGGATAAAAAGCCAGACCTTGTTATCGTTTCACCCAGTGCACCCGATGCGATGATGAAATTCCCTGCTGAGTGCCGCGAGTTGGGAATCAATTATTTGTATGATCCCAGCCAGCAAGTGCTGCGCCTTGAAGGCAGCGAACTGGCTCGTGACATGGAAGGTGCGTACTTCCTGTTTTGTAATGATTATGAATTTGGCTTGATCTCAAAGAAGACAGGCTGGAGCCTGGACCAGATCCTTGACCACGTGAAGGTGTTGGTGATCACACGCGGCAAAGATGGCGCTGACTTATACGTTGGCGGCGAATCGGTTCATATTCCAACTGTTCCAGAAGATGAGATCGTTGATCCCACAGGTGTAGGCGATGCCTTCCGCGGTGGTTTCCTCGCTGGTTATTCTCACGGCTTTGACTGGAAATTGTGCGGTGAGATCGGTTCGCTCGCGGCTGTATATTGTCTTGAACAGCGCGGCACACAGAACCACTCCTATACCACTGCTGAATTCGTGAAGCGCTTCCGCCAGCACTTTGACGACGGCGGCAAATTGGACGCGTTATTAAAGTAAAATACCCTAGGTACGTGAACTAGAGTTTGAAAATCATAAGTTTAAAAAGGTATTGCGGGCGAACACCCGCAGTCCAATGTAAAAAATAAAGGAGCAATATGAGTAACTACGACATCAAAGATCTGAATCAGGCCGAAGGCGGCCGCCGCCGTATCGATTGGGCTGAACGCGAAATGCCCGTTCTTCGTTCTATCCGTGAGCGCTTCAAGAAAGAAAAGCCCCTTAAGGGACTTCGCCTTTCCTGCTGTTTGCACGTGACCACCGAAACCGCAAACCTGATGATCACCCTGCAAGAAGGCGGCGCGGACCTCGTCCTGACTGCTTCGAACCCACTCTCCACACAGGATGATGTGGCCGCTGCTTTGGTGAATCAATTTGAAATCCCCGTCTACGCCATCAAAGGTGAAGACAAAGTCACTTACTTCAAGCACATCCGCGCCGCGTTGGAGCACATGCCCCACATGACGCAGGACGATGGCGCTGACCTCGTCTCATCCCTTTTCTTCATTGAAATGGGACGCTTTGAAAAACTCGAACCCTCCCTTGCCGCATGGGCACAGAGCCTCAGCGAAGCAGAACGCAAGCAGATGCTCAAGAACGTCATCGGTGGTACTGAAGAAACCACCACGGGCGTTATTCGCTTGAAGGCAATGGAAGCCGATAAGATCTTGAAATTCCCCGTCATCGCCGTAAACGATGCATTGACCAAGCATCTCTTTGACAACCGCTACGGCACAGGACAATCCACCGTGGACGGTATCATCCGCGCTACTAACGTTTTGTTGGCTGGCAAGAACTTCGTCGTCGCTGGCTATGGCTGGTGCGGACGTGGTCTCGCTTCCCGCGCTCGTGGTATGGGCTCACAGGTTATCGTGACCGAGATCGACCCAATGAAGGCTCTCGAAGCTGTCATGGACGGCTTCCAGGTTATGACTATGACCGAAGCCTCCAAGATCGGCGATATCTTCTGCACCGTCACTGGTGACATCAACGTGTTGGACAAGCATCATTTCGAAGTGATGAAAGACGGCGCGATCGTTGCCAACTCTGGTCACTTCAATGTGGAAATCAACATTCCTTCCCTCGCTGCGATGAGCATCGGCGAACCCAATCTCGTTCGTCCGTTCGTTGAACAGTACACCACCAAGGATGGCCGCAAGATCAACATCCTCGGCGAAGGCCGCTTGATCAACCTCTCTGCTGCCGAAGGCCACCCTGCCTCCGTAATGGACATGTCCTTTGCCAATCAGGCTTTGGCTGCTGAATACATGGCCAAGAATGCGGACAAGTTGGAGAAGAAGGTCTACTCCGTCCCAACCGACATTGACAATGAAATTGCCCGTCTCAAGCTCGAAGCCATGGGCGTGAAGATCGATATCCTCACCGATGAGCAGTTGCACTACCTAAGCTCCTGGGAAGAAGGTACCTAGATCGATTTTTGATTTAGGTTCTTGAATTGAAATAAAAAATATCCCGCGAATAAATTCGCGGGATATTTTTTATTATTTTTCAGAGCGTGTTTCGCACAATCCCTTCCACTCATTAATGGACAATGTCTCTGCTCTGCGCATGAAATCGATGCCTGCCGAAGTGAGCATGGATTCGGCTTCCTGCGGTGACATGTTCAAACCCGCGGAGAGGGAATTTCGCAATGTCTTTCTTTTTTGACCGAAACCTGCTTTGATGAATTTGAAAAATGTCGCAAGCAGGTCTGTGGGGATGAGCGGTTCTTTGTAAATATCGATACGCAGGATGGCCGAGTCCACGCTGGGGGCGGGATGAAATGCGCCAGCGGGAATCTTTGCGGCGATGCTGGGCTTGCCGTAGACTTGTACACTTAAGGCCAGCAAGCTCAAGTCACCGGGTTTGGCGCAGATGCGTTCAGCTACTTCTTTTTGAATGGTGAGTACAACACGGCGCGGCTTGATGTCACCTTCGAGCAGGTGGCGAATAATGGCGGAGGTGATGTTGTAGGGAATGTTCGCGGCCACGATGTAATCAGGCTGGTCGATCAATTCCGAAATTTTCAATTCGAGAATATCACCGTGAACGATGCGCACGTTTTGATAAGGCTGGAGAACTGCCCCTAGTGGTCCGAGCAGGTCTGGGTCCAGTTCGACCGCTGTTACTTGTTTGGCAGAGACAGCCAGATAGCGAGTTAAACTGCCGAGGCCGGGACCGATCTCCAGCACACAGTCATCTTTCAATATCTCTGCGGCGTTGGCAATTTTTTCCAGTGCGGCGTCATCTTGTAAAAAATTTTGTCCGAGGGCTTTATCGGCACGCAGACCGTATCTTTTTAAGACTGCGGCGGCGTTGAGGGGCGGGATGTTCGAATATTGATTCACTCGCAAACTACTTCCGTTTCTTCTATCTCGTTGGTGGTGCTGATGGGCTCGGGGCCAGGCCATGTGCCTGCTTGAAAACGCGCCGCGTAATCACGCAGGATGTTGAAATCAACTTGCATGTAGGAAACTTCTTTTTCAAAGACGGGGTCGTAGATGCGATCTTGCGTAAATAGTTCCTGTGGGAAACTAACGAAGGAAATATTTTCAGGGGGCAGCTTTGTGCCCAAACAAGCCAGTTGGCTGATTTGCTGCGGCGTGAGATCGGTCAATACGTTATCTTGAAAGGAAGTGATCAGGTCAGGGATTTGAGTAACAACTTCCGGGCTGGTAAGTTTTTTACGCAGGGAGCATAGCACAAGGTTTTGATTGCTTACGCGCGCAAAGCCGCCTTCGTTACGATTGCGCGCCACCTTGAGTGCCTGATCACCATTGAGGTGATATTCTCCGATATCGAGGCCAGTGTTTTGTGCGTACTCTTCGTTGGGAATATTGAGGTCGATACCATCTACAGCATTGACCACATTTACAAAGGTGCGCATATTCACCGAGAGATAATGCTCGGTGACGATCCCAAAATTGAGATTGAGCGTGAGCGCCAGCAAACCTGGGCCTGCGCTGGGGTCATCCCAATAGGCAAAGCCATCACCGGGCTGACCGTATAAATAGGCTTGATTTAATTTTTCGTGATCCTGCCCGTTGAGGTTATCTGCGATGTGGGGAATTTCCACCCAAAGATCGCGTGGTATTTCCAATACAGTTACTTTCGGTGTTACAAAATCCACGCGCACAATGCGGATCACATCCGCCAGCCCGTATTGATAATTATCAGAGCGCGAGTCTGCGCCAATAGCGAGCACGTTCATGATGCCTGTGCCGCCACAAATTGGGACGGGCGTTTTCGTAACAGGGATGGGAATAGTCGGCGCAAGTGTCACCATGCCAAGTGGTGCGCCGCCGGGGGTGGGAGTCCACGTTGCGGGCATGCTGAATGGCTCAAAGAACGGCATGGATGGGCCAAGCGGCTGCGCGGCAAATGTTTGATACGCTTGCACTGCATACACCCCAACAGAGATGAGCAGCACAATGGTGATCAACGAAAGGACGGTGATGATGTTTTTTTGTTTTTTGGTCATGTGGGTTGGATCACTTTAAGAAATAGGGTACTTCGGCGGGAGCGGGTGCAAGAAAATACACGGTTACCCAGCCTGTCATATTACGCATTTCACCTTCGTTAAAACCAAGGTCGATCCATTTTGTGCGCGGCACGCCAAACGCAGTTTCAATGATCGGGCCGCCGCCAGTATCTCCGATGGTGGCAACTCCATAACCAGGGATGTAAACTCGCATGCCTGCCAGATAACTATAGATCGAATAATCCACGGCCACAATGCCTTGCCCGGCGCGGGCGCCGCTTGCAGTGCCGTACGAACATCCGCCTGTGCCCGAAGCGCAGGGCGAATACACACTGGCATACATTTCTGTTACCAGCCAATACTCCCCAGGAATACCTCCGCCCACGGGCGCAAGCACGATCTGCGAACCGCTCGCAACAATTCGAGTTTGCGGTTCGCGTACAACCGTTTCACTTTCGGTGACACGGCTCACTTCTTTTCCATCTTCATAGCGAATGCGCGTGCGGATCAGCGCCAGCCCATTCACGCCAGGCTGGATCAACTCTTCCTGCCCAAGCGCAACATCTTCTTTTTCGATCGTTTGTGTTGTGAATGGGATCGCTTCAGTGGCAACACTGATCGACTCGGAAACTCGCACCACGCGGATCTGCCCATCGACTGGTAACGCTTCATTCTCAAGCGGGGAGCTGGTGTCTAAACCAACCAGCGGAATCCCAACCTCAGCAAGGGCCTCGCCAACTGTTCCCGCCGCAGAGCGGATATTGATCACAGCATCCCCAACATAAATAGACAGGTCGCGCGCGGGCGTGTAGTTGATCGTCATGGGTGAATTGATGGGTGTGTTCGCAGGCGGGTCGAGCAGATCGCCCGCATAAATTTGATAGCCCGCCTCCTGCAAAGCCTGTCC
>JAVBXV010000300.1 GCA_030824405.1 Anaerolineales bacterium
AGCCCACCCTATGCAAGGAGAGCTACTTATGAAATCAAAAAAAATAAAAAAAAACGTATCCACCAAAAAAGATTCACTTAAACAAGTGCTTAAGAAAAATGAGAATATCAAAGAAACTGTAAAAAAGGCTGCCACTAAACTCACATCGGTCAATAAAGTTCTAAAGCAAGAAAATGCCCCTGCTGAGGTTAAGAAACAGGCCCTCGCTGAGAATGAAGATGCCGAACAGAAGGTTGCAAAAGCCGCAGACGATTTGAAGCTGGTTAACGTCAAGCTCGCCGAAGAAATGGCTGAGCGAATCGTCATCGAATCTGAACTCGCTGCTACAAAAACTGACCTGGCCGAAGCGCACGATGATCTATCAAAAGCCCAGATAAAAACGGAGGAAGCGCAACAAAATGCGCTTCAGGATGGGCACACGGGCCTTCCGAACCGTGTCTCATTTGAACAGAGTCTCGACCAGGGGTTGATCCAGGCACAACGACACGGCTGGGGACTCGCCGTCCTTTTTATTGACATCGACAAATTCAAGAATATTAACGATACTTATGGTCATGACCTGGGAGATCAGGTGCTGCTGATGGTGGCAGATCGTTTAAAGTCTTTTATACGCGATGAAGATACAGTCAGCCGTTGGGGAGGCGACGAATTTGTATGCCTGTTATTGGAAGTCAAGCAAGAAGCGGACGTGACTCACCTTGCAGAGAAGATGATCAATCGGATCGCCGAAGCCTGCGAGTTTAATGGGATTTCTTTTTCCATAAGAGCCAGTATTGGTATTGCCATATACCCCGCAGATGGAGATACGGCTGATGTTCTTTTCAAAAATGCCGACACAGCAATGTATAAAGCCAAGGGATCTGAGAAGCGTGTTGTGCTGTTCCGAGAATCTGGCGAGCGAAAAGCGGGCTAACAAAGCGTGGACGTGTGGCTTCAAATTTTTTCTGTTTCCAAGCAGAGTCCACGCCTGTGGTACAAGTCCGCGAATGCACACCGTTGGGCGGCTTCTTTCCAAAGGGAGACTTTCAAGAAATTATGAACGGTTCATCAGATATTGACACACTGCATGCTCAGGTAATTCTTCTCAAAATGCGAACTAAGTCTACCGAAGAATTAATAATTATTTTGGCAGACAAAAATCGAAAGAACTGGAGCGAAGAAGAAGAATACGAAACAGCTCAGAGAGTATTGCAAGAACGAACAGGCAATCTGCCAGAACGGAAGCAAACATCATCTCAAAGAACGACTCAACCAAAGAGCAAGCAAACTTTCGAGACCGGCGAACCTGTAGGAGAACCATTTTTCAATCTTAGTCCCTACAATAATTTTAGAGTTGGGTGTATTATTTTTGGCGTTATATTCATGATTGTGATTTCAACAACATTATTAACAATCAACCAGATTTGGATTCTTATCTCTAGGTAAAAAACAATTAAAAAGTGCAAGAATATATGTTGACATTAGTCTTCGTTGTAGGATTAATCAAAGAATATTGAAGCTAGGAATTAATTCTCTGGGCAAGTCCACGAACACAAACCGTTAGATGCTAACTTACTAGACTCGAAAGGAGATAAATATGCCTGATATGCCTGTAAACACTATCTTCGGCTATTTTGGAGTAATGGCTTTTCTTTTTGGTGTCATTCTTGTTTTGTCAGGGGCAGGAGTCATTAAGCTTTTGGATATTTCCATACAAGAGGGTCAAAAAACTTTGGCATTTGGCATTGTTTTCATCCTTGTTGGAGCTGGGCTTATATCCTTAGACTTAAATGGCTTGCCATCATCAAATCGGCAACCAGTATTAATATCAGAATTACCAAACGGCACAGCCACGCCAATGGTAATTTCTTCTGAACCGAGGGTTGTGATAGACGACTCTCGTGAATGTGGGGAAACCTTAACTAGGGAAAAGGCTAATAGAATCAATCCAGAACATCCAGAATATGCTTACGCAGGCGATCTAGCGATTGAAATTCAGAATTTATACACCTCATACGACGTGATAAACGAAAAGCCCATCAACACAGACAAATTAGCGAATTACCGCGTTTTGGTCCTATTAAGTAATTGCGATGGGTACTCTCCTGAAGAGATCATAACCATTGAAAACTTTGTACGCAGTGGGGGACGATTATTGATTTTAGGAAGTATTGATAATTTTCTGCTATCACAATTTGGTATTCGTTATCTTGGAACCCCAATTGAACTAGATGGAGCCACGTATGATTGGGAAATTCAAATTCCAGTTAACTCAGCTGATCCTATTTTGAAAGAAATCCCAGACCTACCCATTCATTCAGCAACAGTATTAGAAGTTGAAGACCCATCAACTGTAATTCTTTGGACACCCAAAAACGCCTACTTGGATGCTAACATGAATAGAATTCAGGAAAATGCTGAAAAGAAAGGACCATTTCCAATGGTAGTCCGTATGGAGTATGGAAAAGGGTACATTGTGGCTACAGCAAATCGACCAATATGGACTTTCGGATATTCAAACAATTATGTACTAGTGCTTAACGCCCTCGAATGGTTAATAAACCAATAGTAGTGCGCGCTAACAAAGCGAGCAATGGACGTTGGTAATTCTGCGATATTTTCTGGCTTCGGGCTTTTTCTGCTCACAAGCAAAGTCCACGCCTACTCCAACGCCACGAAGACATGAATTCGTTACATATTCTTAACTATCAAAAGGTGATCAATGTTGACTGAACTTGTTCCTGGTGCGCCAAATGATTTTGATTTTGAGATCGGTGATTGGGTGGTCAAACATCGCAGACTAAAGGAAAGATTAAAGGGCAGCAATGAATGGGAAGAATTTGATGGGGAATCTTCAACAAGGAAGATCCTTGGAGGTTTCGGGAACCTGGAAGACAATCTTCTTCACTTTCCAACGTCATCATTTCGCGCCATAGCTTTGCGCTCTTATAACACCGAGACAAAAAAGTGGTCTATTTGGTGGTTGGATGGCCGCTTTCCTGATTCGCTGGACACCCCTGTGGTAGGGGAATTTTCCAATGGAGTTGGTTTATTCTATGCAGATGAAACATTTGAAGGCAAGCCGATAAAGATTCGGTTCAAGTGGAATCTATTGGGATCAAATCAACCACATTGGGAACAAGCTTTCTCCGCTGATGGAGGAACTACCTGGGAAACGAACTGGACAATGGATTTTTTGCCGAAAGCATAGTATTTCGGTGAGTATTTTCTGGCTTCGAGTTTTTTTCAGATCCCAGGCAGAGTCCACGCCTGCAGGGCAGCAATCAAAGAGTAATGTATATCTCGCGGATGAAACATGGACGATCAATCCAAACCAATCAATCTGAATGATCCAAACGCTGAAAGACGGGCGATACTATTCCTTTCCCTGGGTTTCCTGTTTTTATGTTTTGGCAGTATCCCTGCACTTGAAGGATCATTTCTAACTGGTATGGTTTTTGCCGCCATTGGATGTATTTTAATAATTTATTGCGGAACTATTATTAAACTCGCAAAAATGGGTCAGTTCGTGCTGGGCTTCTTAAGTTGGTTTATCGCAAGCCTTTTTATTAATATGTTCGTTCTAAATCAGTTTGACAACCCACGCATTTCCGAAATTGCAGTCCTGGCAAGTATGACAGTTCCTCAACTGTTCGCCTATGGTCTTGCATTCCTGACATTCCGTAAGCGAAAACGCTGGATCGGTATTGGAATTATTATTGCCTCCATACCTTATCTTGTTGGTTTTATAGCACGTGACGGTTCTGGGATAATCGGGCTTCCATTTCCCTTCTCGTTGATTCCTTTTGGCGGGTACTAAAGATATCGCAAACCTGTAGCGTTTCCGCAAAACATCAAAGGCAGGTAAAAAGTGAAAACCTTCGGCAAAATATCAATCTCTTTATTTCTGATCGCAGTCATACAGATATCCTGCAACAGTTTGGTACCCACACCTGAGACGAGTCCAACAGACGGGATGGTGACACAGACAGCAATTTCTACGTCAACACCTGAGCCTACTTTGTCACCAGCTTCGCCAACACCGTCGCTATCCGCAGACCCTTCCATACCGATCTCAGAGCGGGTCGTTTACTACTACTTTGTGACGGCTGGGCAAAGTCCACTGCCTGAAGGGAGTGTGGTGATCATGCCAGATACTTACATCCTTGCACAAACAGCATCAGACATAGCCTACAGTCCCGACACTGCTGCCGATCTTAGGGCGGCAATGGAAGCCGCTCTACAGGATGACCGAAACGGCTGGATAAGCAGCAATGTGGAAGTTGTCGATGTCACGTTTCGCGATGGTCACGCAGATATGGCTTTGCAAGGCGAGTATTATGGAGTGGGAGATGTCACGTTGATCGCGGCTCGCATGCAGATCATTATGACGGTATTTGCGAATCCCTCTGTGCAAACCGCTTCCGTGACGCTTAACGGAGATACGATCGGCAATATGGGCATCTCCATGAGCTTGGATGCCAAACCTGCTGATTATGCATTCACTCGTGATGAAATCGAGACGTTCATCAACGAGAATATGTATGTGTCACCTTGAGGCTCTGAGTGCGCAATGGTGGAACAAGCGCGGACTTATTCCTTCCAAGTATATTCCACACCAGTTCAAAATGTTGATTTTTTATTATGCCGTAAGCGGCTTATAGATCATTGTTCTAAAAAATACTTTTCATGAGGGATGGTATGCCAAATCTAAACAGCGCGATCCAGTTAATTCGTGAGGGGCGGAAGGAAGAAGCAAAAAAGGTACTTGAGCCGTTATTGCAAGCAGAACCTGCAAATATCCAGGCGTGGTTTTGGTATGTGGAAACCTGTTCCACGCTGGAAAAACGCATTCAGGTTTTGGAAGTATGCCTGAAAATGAACCCTGGTAATTCTCAGGTGATACAGGCATTACAGACATTACAAAACAAGAAACCTGTACAGCCATCATTTACGCCAACACCTGCTCAACCACCCAAGCCAGTTGCTGCTCAACC
>JAVBXV010000396.1 GCA_030824405.1 Anaerolineales bacterium
TTGTTTGCGCGCATTGGAAAAAGGCACAACAGCAGGCGCACATGGATTGCCCTTGATGGGCGGCGGCGATTGGAACGATGGAATGAATCGTGTGGGCATGAATGGACGCGGCGAAAGCGTCTGGCTCGGCTGGTTCCTGCATGCCGCACTCAGCCATTTTGCGCCGCTGATCAAGTTGATGAACGATGACCCCGCACCATATCTACAACGCGCCGAAACATTGGCGCAGTCCCTCGAAGCGAATGCCTGGGACGGCGATTGGTATTTGCGTGCTTATTATGACGATGGTTCGCGCATGGGCTCGCATGAAAGTTTGGAATGTCAGATCGATGCGATCGCTCAATCATGGGCGGTGCTATCGGGCGCGGCAGACCCAGCTCGCGCGGCGCAAGCCATGGACTCTGTCAACCAGCGTTTGGTAAAACCAGCAGATCAGATGATCCTGCTGTTCACACCGCCATTTGATAAATCTCCGCATGACCCTGGGTACATCAAAGGCTATTTGCCAGGTGTGCGCGAAAACGGCGGACAGTACACTCACGCCGCCATTTGGACCGCGTGGGCATTTGCCAAACTCGGACAGGGCAATCACGCCATGGAGTTGTTCCACATGTTGAACCCCATCAGCCATGCGGATACATCTGAAAAGGCGGCAGACTACAAAGTGGAACCTTACGTCATCGCCGCAGATATTTATGGCGCGCCTCCGCATACCGGCAGGGGCGGTTGGAGTTGGTACACAGGCTCCTCAGGTTGGATGTATCGTTTGGGTATTGAAGCCATTTTGGGAATCACCAGAGTTGGCAATTCATTAAACATCGCACCCTGCATCCCGAATCACTGGCAGGGATTTAAAGTGGAATACCGTTTTGGGAATACCCAGTACACGATCAATGTGGAAAATCCAGATCATGTGAATCAAGGCATTCAACAAATTCTGTTGGATGGAGTTTTATTGTCCGATCATCTGCTCCCGCTGGTGGATGATGCTCAACCGCATGGGGTGCGGGTTGTAATGGGATGAGAGTCCCTGTTATTGCAGTAGAATGAATGTAAATATAAAAAAGTTGATCTTATGATTGGAAAAGGTACAGAACATATCTATGAGCAAATTTCCTGACAACCAACGGCCTGAAGATGAATATCAAAACATCTTTGAATCCATGAGTGATGGAGTACTGATCTATGATCTGGAGACAGATCAGGTGGTGGATGCCAACCCTGCCGCTTGCGCGATGCACGGCTACACTCACCAGGAATTTATTGGATTGAATCCAAAAGTTTTTATGCTTCCTGAAAATAATATTCTTTTTATGAAGCATGCCCATACCGCTGAACCAGGCGTTGTTTTCGAATCACTGGTGGTTCACATCTGCAAGAACGGTACACGGTTTTATGCTGAAGTGCACAGGTCTGCCATCAGCTATCAAGGGCGGCACTGTTTATTGAATGTTATCCGCGATGTGAGT
Source organism: Anaerolineales bacterium (assembly GCA_030824405.1). Taxonomy (GTDB): domain Bacteria; phylum Chloroflexota; class Anaerolineae; order Anaerolineales; family Villigracilaceae; genus Villigracilis. Next base: position 1,470 of record JAVBXV010000396.1, read on the forward strand.
GACCGCATTCAAAAAGAAAAATTCCTTGGCGATGAAATGGAAGCCCGCAGGCGTGAACAGGCAACTTTGCTGGCCATCTCGCATACACTGGCGTCCACGCTCGAACTTCAACCAGGTTTGATCCTCGATCAGTTGCGCGAGATCATCGAGTACAAGCACGCAGGGCTATTCTCATTCAACGATCCAAACATGGTCACCCTGGCCATGCGCGGCACACAGCAGTTGGAACGCTCTGTTCCCATTAGCATTCATATGAATGTCCCTGAAAAACTTGAGACATTATTCAATAAACATCGTCCTATTCGCATCTCCAATATATGGAGTGAAGATCAACAGGCGCAATTTCTGCATTCCCTTTTGGATGCAGATGCTGGGATATTGCTCGAAGGAATGCAATCGTGGATGTGGGTACCGCTGGCGGTTCGAGGCCGCATTATCGGCGGGGTGGGCGTGGCGCATGACAGGCCAGACTACTTTACTCCCCATCATGCAGATCTGGCTTTGAGCGTGGCCAATCAGGCCGCGATCACCATGATCAACGCAGAACTGTATGGGCATGCGCAGGAATTGGCGGTTCTGGAAGAACGTCAGCGTCTGGCGCGCAACCTGCATGACGCCATCAATCAATCACTCTTTTCTGCTGGCTTGATCGCCGAAGTTCTGCCGCGTTTATGGGACAGGGATCAGGAGGAGGCACGGCACTCATTGGAAGATCTGCGCCGCCTCACTCGCGGCGCGCAGGCTGAAATGCGCGCGCTATTGGCTGAATTGCGTCCCTCCACATTAACCGATTCAGACCTTGGTGATCTATTGCATCTGTTGGGGAATGCGCTTTCGGGCCGCACCAATCTTCCAGTTGAAATTACAGTCAACGGAGAAGCCAGCCTGCCTGCTGATGTTCAAGTCACCTTCTATCGTGTATGTCAGGAAGCGCTTTTTAATATTGCCAAACATGCCAAACCCAACAAGGTGGAAATCACCCTCCATCAGAGTGAAACCAAGCTCGATCTGCTGGTGCAGGATGACGGTCAGGGGTTTGACCCGCAGCAAAAATTCTCAGGTCATTATGGGATGAGCATCATGCGTGAGCGCGCGGAAGCGGTGGGGGCCGTACTATCCATCATCAGCCAGCCAGGCAAAGGAACTGAAATTTCCCTGCACTGGACAAGCCCCGAAAAAAAGGAAGCCTTATGAAATCAAATTCACCCAATCCCATTCGCGTTATGATCGTCGACGATCACACCATGGTTCGCCGTGGACTGATAACCTTTCTAAAAGTTTTTGATGATATGCAAATGGCAGGCGAAGCCGAAAGCGGTGAAGCTGCCATTAAACTTTGCGCAGAGGTTCAGCCCGATGTGATCCTGATGGATATGGTCATGCCGGTCATGGATGGTGCCGCCGCCACACGTGCCATCCGCCAGAAATTCCCGAATGTGCAGGTGCTGATCCTGACCAGTTTCAAAGAAGGCGATCTGATCAAGAATGCATTGGAAGCCGGGGCCATCGGTTATTTACTCAAGGATGTTTCGGCCGATGACCTCGGCCGCGCGATTCGCTCCGCATACGCAGGCCGCGCCACACTCTCCCCCGAAGCTGCTCAATCTTTAGTAGAGAATGCCAATCTGCCACCACCACCCGGTCTAGATTTGACCGAGCGCGAACGTGAGGTGCTGTCTCTGATGATCGAAGGCTTGAGCAACACGCAGATCGCTGGCAGACTGACCATCAGCCCATCCACGATCAAATCTCATGTTAGTAATATCCTGTCCAAGCTGGGTGTTGCCAGCCGCACTGAAGCGGTGACACTTGCCCTGCGCAATCATATCGTTACCTGATTCTTATACTCCCCTAAATGGCGGAGACAAAACCTCCCCAGCCGATGGATGCGGCTGGGGAGGTTTTGTCATAAGATAAGTTTAATGTTTGGCTTACACCAGACATTAATGCTTGTTGATATAAATTCTCAACTATTTCGAAGGAGTATGTATATGATTAAAGTTTTCAGTACGATAACGGGTAAATTGGTCGCTGTTGTTCAGATCGTGGCGCTTACCCTGCTTGCTTCCTGCACTGCCGTCGGCGGTGTTGTCACTCCGTTAACCGTTTGCCATGCCACCGGTGATGCGGGAAATCCGTATGAAACAATCACTGTCACCAGCGCAGAATTAACCGAGCATCTTACGCATCCCGATGACATCAGTCCTGTACCAGCAGCTGGCTGCCCAACATACCTGCTTGTGGTCACTGATGGCGAGATCATGTTCTGCCACGCCAATGGAAATGAAATTGAACCTTATGATGAGATCATGGTGAGTGTGAATGGCTTAAGCAGCCATGCCGATCATGAAGGCGATGTCTTCCCGATCTCAGAAGAGGAAGGCTGCCCCGCAACTTTAGCGCTCACCAGTGACAAGATCACGATCTGCCATAACACAGGCAGTACGAAAAATCCTTATAACCTGATCACTGTCAGTGTGAATGGCTTAAATGGCCATGGTAATCACGAAGGCGACATCATCCCCGCGCCCGCTGGCGGCTGCCCTGTAACACAACCTTAATCCCGTTTTCCTGACCTATGAAAAGAACAAACTCATCCCGAAATTCATCCTTCGCGGGTGAGTTTGTTTTTAAGTTTCTCCCCCAGGTGGCGGAGAACATCATGCCCTTGTCGATGGATGTAATCGAAAAGGATTAGTTGTAAAATTAAATTTGAAATACACCTGCGAATGGAAGTGATATTGAAAATGAAGGGAACCATGATGGTGGATCGTAGAAAAGTAAGGCTGGGTACTTCGCTGTTCATAGTGCTCGTTACTGTGGTCGCAGTGATGGCATTCAGCCTTTCAATTTTTTTCACGCCAGCAAATGCTGATGCGTTTTTTGCTGCGCCCCTGTGCGGTGAAGGCTCTGCTCCAGAGTACGGTTTTACGTATGATTTTCAGCAGCCACATTGGACGGTCGATTGGCAGGGCTATGCTTCCGAGCGGGCAGTGATCCAGGTGGATGAAATTCTGGACGAGTTAAATGCGGATTCCATCGCACAGACCATGATCCTGATCAAGCCGCAGGAGCAGGTTGGTAACCGTGTCAACTGCGCGGTGCATTTCCTGCGCTACATGCAGCTTGGTCTTCCTGAAGGTGAGCGCAAAGACAATGGCTTTGTGTTTTTGATCGTCGTGGAAGCAGATCGAATTGATGTGCATTACGGTGTGGGGTTGGGGCTGCCTGCGCTCACCGCTCCCGAATTGACCAGCCTGAATCGCACCGCCGAGGATGTCTACCAATCCACGCACAGCATGGATGAGGCATTGTTGACTTTGGTGCAGGAGTTTGATGCGGTTGCACGCAGCAATTACTCACCGTTGGTTTTGCCTACACCCACACAGGAGACGATGCCGCAACTGCCTTCGGGGCCGCTTGGTATTTTATCCATGTGCTGTTTGACGTGCGTGGGCATTTTCTTTTTGTTCTTTTTCATGTGGGCACTGTCGAAAAT
>JAVBXV010000237.1 GCA_030824405.1 Anaerolineales bacterium
GCGGGTCACTGTTACGGCGGTAATTGCCGAGGCGGGCGGGATAATTCAAAATTTCTTCGTCATCCATCCAGCGCGATTCTTCATCGGGATACCCTTCAGCATAAATATTCTGAAATGCGGAAGCCAACGCCTCACGCACTGCCATCGGCGCTGTGGATTCAGAAGCGATCAGGATCAACTTGCGATACTGCCGCTCTGCTTCGAGCTGGGTCAGTTTATAAACATCAGGGTCAAGCTTTTCAAGCGAACCGCGGAACAAATAATCGGGCATGGTAAATCTCCTAGGAAATAGAATCAGGTTTGAGATTAAGTGTGAAGCGCATCGTCCCCAAAGGGAACCTATCGAATTGTAGGACGGGAGCGGAGGAAGGTCAAGTGAAAAATGGTATGTCCCTATAGTATTTGGTGCATATTCTTGCTATTATATGAAGGAGGGAAATTACTGTTAGCACAGTTCGAGCAGCCTGTTCATTTATAGGTAACGCAGTTACGGCAGAATTTTTGGCGGCAATGATCTGATACCCTAACTTGGACGCTTACAGGTTATCAGGGAGCAAATAGCGAAACCGGCCTTTCTGGCCGGTTATTTGTTTAAGTTCCGGGAGGGAACTCATGAACATAAAAAAGATTTTCAATCTGATAATGGCAATTGCTTTTGCCTTCTCACTTTTAGGGATACCTGCATCAGCATTGGCTCAAGAATATAGCCCTAACATTCAGGTTACCACGAGTAGACTCCAAATCATTGGTAGTGGGTGGCCTGTAGGTTCAGAAATCACCCTCTCAATTGATGGGGTTGCAAATGGCGCAGGGGTTGATTACACAGAAAAAACCACAATGCAGCCATCCTCTTGGGACCCGTATACTATTGTGGCGAACTTTGACCTAAATGGGAATTTCACTTTTTATCCAGGCGATGTAATTACCATGACAGACGGCAGTATACCAATGACTTATACAGTGCAAGTGGTGACTTTGACGAATATTGATACACAGGCTGACACTGCCTCAGGAACCGGCACACCTGGAGATCAATTGCTAATTTGTGTTAGCTGGATTGACTTCTGTGCCTTTAGGCGATATGTTATTGTAGATAGTTCAGGAGATTGGGTCGTAGATTTCAGTCAACCAGGACCAGATGGACAAGAAACTATTGACATATTACCGGGCTATAACGTCAGGGTCATTGATCAAGATGAATACGGTAACCATACATGTGAGTTTTGGGATGTGCAATTTCCTGACATGGAAGTTACCACGAACACCCCTCAACATATTATTGGAAGCGGGTGGCTTATCGGCTCAGAGATCATTCTCTCGATTGACAGTGCCTCGAATGGCGTCGGGATTGATTACACAGAAAAAACTACAATGCAGCCAACTCAATGGGACGCAAATTCTATAAAGGCAATCTTTCAATTAGATCAGAAATTTACTCTTCACCCCGGCGATATCATAACTATGACAGATGGAGTTACCCCAATAAACTACACAGTGCAGGAGTTGGAACTGACGAATATCAATGTGCAGACTGGAGTGGTCTCAGGCACCGGCACGCCTGGAGATCAATTGCTAATTTGTGTTAGTCGGACCAATTTCTGTACGGTTAGGCGATATGTTACTGTAGACAGCTCAGAAGATTGGATCGCCGATTTCGGTCAACCGGGACCAGAGGGGCAAGAGACTATCATCCTACAACCTGGCGATGAAGTCAGACCTATTGACCAAGATGAAAACGGGAATCGCACAGTTCAACTCTGGACTGTGCCCATCCCTCCCTACTTCACTGTAAGGGCAAATTATGATCATCAAGTTGAGGCTTATCTATGGGACATGGGCGATACACTCACATTAACCATTGATAACCCCGCCACAGCAAACAACCCTGATTACACGGCCACACAAACCACCGGCACTGCTCCGTGGGATCCGAGTCAGACTTATGTGTTATTCAACTTCTCTGATGCCTATGACATCCAATTAGGAGATGTGGTAGACATTAGCAATGGTTCGATCACGAAAACAACTGTTGTAAGTAACCTGACAATTACCAATGTTCATCTCGACACCGACATAGTTGAGGGGACGGCAGAACCAAGTCAAATTATAAACGTCAGGACTTGCTGGCAGGATATATGTGCCAACCGTGACGAGACTGCCGCTCAGGATGGTCACTGGCTGGCAAACTTCGCCATCCCAGGCGAACAGGATTGGGAGCAGGATACGCTTAATATCCAACCTGGATCGTGGATAGATTCTTCAGTGAGTGATGAAGATTACGATAGCACCATGTTCGGGTGGTACGTGCCGACTGATATGACTCCACCAACCATCACATGGGTTGGCAATATCAGCATTGGCTACAATTACTACTTTGATTTTGTTCCATCTGAACCAACTTGCATAGCGAACGATCTCTCTGGCGTGGATGGTCCCTGCATTGTAATGGGGTACTCTACTACAATTGGAGCACACACATTAACAGCCACAGCAAGAGACATGGCAGGCAACATAGCTACTGAAAAAAGAAGTTATACCGTTTTGCCCTGGACGCTGAAAGGCTTCTACCAGCCCGTTGACATGAACGATGTTTACAATATTGTCAAAGGCGACAGTACCGTGCCATTGAAATTTGAGATCTTTGCAAGTTCCACCGAGCTGACTGATATTGCTTACATCAAGAGTCTCACATACGTTCAAACATCCTGTGACGTGAATGCAACTACAGATGAAATTGAGACGATAGCAACGGGCAACACCAGTCTACGCTACTTGGATGGTCAATTCATCTACAATTGGAAGACACCCAACACCGCTGGAAGATGCTATCGGGTGACGATGACGACAATCGATAACTCGACATTGGTGGCTTATTTCAAACTCAAGTAATTCATACCAATTGAAAGAGGCTAGGATCATCAGTTATTAAAAGTAAAGAACGACAGGTTGTATGGCCTATAAAAGGCAGCCTCGCAAAACTGGAAATTTCTCTTTCAATTTTGACATGATCTTTTTTATGGAGAAATCTGACATGAAAATTCATTATGGAGGCGCAAGGGGATAAACAATTTCTTACACATGTACGAAATTCTGGCAGCGATGATCTGATACCCTAACTTGGACGCTTACGGGTTATCGGGGAGCAAATAGCGAAACCGGCCTTTCTGGCCGGTTATTTGTTTTAAGCCAACTTTTGTTCCGGGAGGGAACAATGAACACAAAATTTGCAGGTAAAGTACTTCGTATGTTCTTTGTACTTACCTTTTTGCTAGGAACTGTTTCTACATCTAGGGTTCATGTGAAGGCTCTTAATGATGCTGTATTTACTCCACACACAATCGCTGTCTGGCAGGATAGCAGTGATCGTTGGTGGGTTGAAAATGACTATTATAGAATCGAATTAACTGAATTTTCATCCCTCGTAGTTAAGTCGGGTGATTCTGATAGTGAGTGGAAAATTTTCAGCAATTGGCCTTGGCTGAGCAGTCATGCAGTGACATTTTCAGGGCAATTTTATCGCCTGTTATATGGGAATGGGACACCTATTACTGTTGATGTTTTGGAACAAACTGTTGATTATGTCATTATTAGAGTTATGAGTGTGGCAAGCGCTGACGAAAATGTGGTGTTGCAGAATATGTTCACATTTAATGTTTCCACCCCAGAAATTAAAGTGGACTCTGAACTTATAGGAGCTGCTGATTCGTCCCTTTTCGAGGCTATAACCTATAACCTTTTCCTGTCACCTGGTGGCGATATATCAAATGATTGGTATGACTGGCCCGGTGGCGAACCAAATGTATTCCCATATAACGGCTGGGACACAATTTATACTTCTGAATTTACTCCTATCAACAATCACATATATATTGCTACTTATGATCTTAACAAGAAGCAAGGGATTGCTCTCATCAGCAACCTTAATGATACCTCTGAATTTACAACAGACATTCGATATGGCCGAGCTTCTGTCGAAGGTACTTATGGAGCGTATGATCCAGACAGCCTGTTGTCCATGGCCGGTGATCGTAAAACTTCATTTTATATCTACCTATTTGATGTCGAAGATTCTGATCCGGTTGCTAAAATAGAGTCTTTTCTTCAAGACCTTCACTCCAACCAATCCCCAGTTGCTGATGCTGGTGAACCTTACACAGTATTTGCGGGAGACATAATTACCCTTGATGCGTCTACCTCGTCCGATCCCGATGGCGATGTACTGACCTACGAATGGGATTTGGATAACGATGGCCAGTACGATGAAGCAAGCGGGGTAATCATCACAACATCATTCAACCAAGTCGGAGATCATATCATCGGCTTGCGCGTTACAGACTCAGGTGGATCCAGCGATACAGATACTGCCATAATAACCATACTGCCCTGGACGCTGAAGGGTTTCTACCAGCCCGTTGACATGAACGGCACGTACAACATTGTTAAAAGCGGAAGCACCATCCCCTTGAAGTTTGAGATATTTGCTGACTCCACGGAGCTGATCGATATTACTTATATCAAGAGCCTTACATACGTTCAAACATCCTGTGATGTGAATGCAACTACAGATGAAATTGAGACGATAGCAACGGGCAACACCAGTCTACGCTATGCCGATGGTCAATTCATCTACAACTGGAAGACACCCAACACCGCTGGAAGATGCTACCGAGTGACGATGACTACTATTGATGGTTCGTCCTTGGCGGCATATTTCAAGCTCAAATAATTACTCTAAGAAAATTAAGGAGGCTTGATACCATCCATAAAACGAAGCAACTCACATTTTGAGAATACAAAAACTGACTGGCACTTTGTCCTGTCAGTTTTTGTGCGTACATTTCAACAGGTAACAAATTCCCTCTTGACTCTCCTGTTGCTGGAAGGTGTATAAGAACATCATGATTCGAATCGGTGACTTTTCAAAACTCAGTCGTGTCTCGGTTAAGGCGTTGCGGTATTACGATGAAATGGGATTGCTCAAGCCCGTTTCCGTGGATCGCTTTACGGGCTATCGTCTCTACGAGTACAGCCAGTTGGCAGTGTTGAACCGCATTCTGGCGCTCAAGGAGTTGGGCTTTTCGCTCGAGGAGATCGGCCGTCTTCTCGACGATGGGTTGTCGCTGGAGCAGATGCGCGGAATGCTCAAACTGCGCCAAACAGAAGCCCACCAAAGGGTGCGCGAGGAAACCGAACGTCTGGAGCGCATCGAGTCCCGACTGAGGCAAATCGAACAGGAGAATAACATGTCTAAATATGATGTTGTCATTAAGAATGTGGAAGCGATTAAGTTCGCCTCCGTCCGCGATGTAGTACAGACTCCGCCCGAACAAGGTCCATTGTGGGGCGAGTTGGAAGACTACCTGGCAATGCGCCACGTCCGACCGAGCGGGGTTTGCTTCACGCTCTACCATGACGAAGGTTTCAAGGAACGCGATTGTGATGTGGAGGTCTGCGAGCCGCTTGATGGGGATCTGACCGAGTCGACACGCATCAAGGTGCAGACGCTTCCTGCAGCGACCGTAGCCTGCACCATCCACAACGGGCCTTTTGTCACGATCGGCGAGGCTTACAATGCCATCGGCAAATGGCTGGATGCGAATGGTTATCGCATCGTCGGTCCGAGCCGTGAGGTCTATCTCAACCCCGCAAAGGACGGCATCCAGAACGACCCGAACACCGTGACCGAACTCCAGTTCCCGATCGAGAAGGCATAGCACAGGAAATGCCAAAAGTTCAAATGTGCCCCGCATGAATGCGGGGCACATTTGATTTCCATCCACACAATTTCTATATAAGTTGATAACAGCCAGATTACACGGGTCAAATATCATAGGAGAAGGTTGAAGGCGCTTCAGCCACAATATATAAAAAGAGGTAAAAAATGAAAAAGAAAATTTTGATCCTGATCGGCAGTTTGCTGGCGGTTGCGATGCTGTTCGGCGCAGTGAGTGTAACCACTGCCTATGCACAGGAAGGGACGCCCACCACTCCCACAACAGGCCTGCCTGGTGATGGGCGCGGTCACGGCGGCGGAGGCGGCATGGGCGAAACAGAACTGGCCGCTGCGGCGGGTGTCCTTGATATGACCAGCGATGAACTGTCCACTGCATTGGCAGCAGGCAAGACACTCGAAGAACTGGCCACCGCCGCAGGCGTGGACATTCAAGACGTGCAGGACGCGATCAGTGCCGCGCATGCTGTTGAGACGCGCACACGCATCGAAGCTGGCGTCGCCGATGGAACGATCTCACAGGAAAAAGCCGACTGGCTTTTGGAAGGTCTCGATAAGGGCTTCCTTGATGGCGGCCACGGCTTTGGCCTCGGCGGTTCGCGCGGTGATAAACCTGCAAAATAATTCCTTCATTGAAAACAAGATAAAAAATATCCCGCAGATATTCCCTGCGGGATATTTTTCACACAACTACTTTTTTGATTATGGAGCCACATCCACCACTTCAATGGAGTCGATATCTGTACCATCGTTGAAATCATTGGGGGGAGCCAACGGCGCCTGTATGGCCAAATATCTATATTCACCAGGCGGCGGCTCACTGTCTGCATTGTCCACGTCAATCAACACACCAGATTGAAGCGGTGCAGTTCCATATAATTCTGATGATGGAATAACCTGATCATCCTCTTCTGTGCCCGTGCTGGCAGCCACATCACCAACATTGGAGTTGGTATCTGGCCCCCCAGCACCCCAGTTGAATACCACGTAATAGGTGACGTTGTCTTTTGAAATGCTTAGAATGACAGCATCAAGGGCAATGTTACTGCCGCTTCCGTTGTCAATTTCATAATAAGCGAGATCGTAATTCGTGTCGGATGGGCCATTTACGATCAACGGGCTTCCCGTCAAATATACAATCACATAACTTCCATCTTGCACATTTCCAACTGGAGCGCCATCTGGGCCGCCCTCATTAAATTCAGCGGGAGGCGTTGCAGACACTCCCACCAGTACGGATGGATATCCTGTGGGGAATATGCAAGGCAAAGGATCACCAACATTACTAGCGGCTGGGTCTGTGCATAGCAATGGAGGAGGATCATACGTACAGGGTAAAGGATTACCAACATTATTGGCAGCTGGGTCTGTACACAGAGGCGCTGGCGTGGTTGCTGTTGGAGTATCGGTGGCCACAGGCGGTTTCTTTGTAGATGTAGCTGTAAAAGTTGGAGTACTGGCAGTAGATGTGGCACTTGGGGTTGCAGGTGTGTCAGTCACCACAAGGGTGAGAGTAGGCGTGGAAGTTGGTTCAAGCACAACCATGGATGGATACGAAATCCCCGAGTTCGCAGACTCTGGCCCCGGCGTCAGGAAAGTATATAACCATGCCATGGGCGTCAGAATATCCTGCGATACAGGGGGAAGCAGGCTGGGGTCCTGCCCTGCGGCAGTATCTGGGTCCAGACCTGAGCGCATATCACCAGTCACACTCCACAGAGGAATCATGCGAATGGCAAGCTGTCCAGCAAACAGCATAAGAAGGATCCCAATGGGCAGGACGAAAATGATCATCCGCCAGTCACGACGTTCGGGGTTTGTATACCTCATGACTCACCTTCCACTTTCTTCTCCACAGGCAATGAAATAAAGAATGTACTGCCTGGGTTTTTATCTTCATCATAGCCTGGGCTTTCTGCCCAGATATTGCCGCCATGCGCCTCAATAATACCGCGCGCGATCACCAGACCAAGCCCCATGCCGCCGCCCTTGAATTTGGTCTTGCCTGAAGAATGCAGCATGATGTCACCAGTCTGGGAAAACTTGGAAAATACGGTGGGCAGCATCTCCGGAGAGATGCCAATACCGTTATCCTGAACAGAGATCTCCACATGCGGCTCTTCCACCCCGTTGACGTATCTTCCGCGCACAGTCACTGCGCCGCCATCGGGTGTGTACTTGATCGCATTCATAATGATCTGATGAAAGACCTTTTGAAGCAATTCAGGGTCTGCCGGCACAAGCGGCAGTCCTTTAACTCCATCCAGGTTGAATTCGATATTGCGTTCCTTTAATGCAGGCGCGAAAGACTTTTGGATCTTCTGTAAAACCAGGTCCATTTGCAGGCTGGTCTTGCGAAGGTTCAAGGTCTTGTTATCAATACGTGATACATCCAGCATACTGTTGACGATATCCGTCATACGCTCTGAACCTTCCACAATTCCGCGCGCCAGTTTCAGCGTCTCAGGGTCATCCTTCGCCTTATGCTCCAGCATTTGCGAATAGCCCATGATCAAGGTCAGCGGTGTACGTAATTCATGAGCCGAGATCTGAATAAAATTACTCTTCGTCCGATCCATCTTTTCGAGGATCTCATTGGTGCGTTCAAGTTCATGCGTGCGGTTCTGCAGGCTTTCGGTCATTGAGTCAAAGGTACTTGCCAGCGCGCCGATCTCATCATTTGAGCGAATCCCCGTACGCTCACTGAGGTTGCCACTTGCGATCGATTGCGAAGTACTCACCAACGAGTCCAGCGGATTGATGATCATCCGCGAAATTCCATATCCGATACCGATAACCACCAATGTCACCAGCGTGAACAGGATCACATAGGTGGTGCGGTTATCCACCGTGGACTGGATGACGAAGTTCAACGGAAGCGCCACAGCAAAGACACCGATACGGTCATTCGCGATCTGCAACGGTCCGCGCGCAAGGCGATACCAGCGGGTGTCGATCTCAAAATTCTGACCCGTCACAATATCTTCTGAAGAGATCACCCGTCCATATTCATCACTGGTGATCGAAAGAAAATCGAGGGACGCCTGACTGCCATCACTACTAGCCACGAGCGTAGTCCCCACTGCCTGCCCATCCCCACTATAAATAATAACATCCGCCAGAACGGCGCTTTTCAAAAATGGCAAAATGGTATTCGTGGAAGTGCCGATCACGATCACCCCTGCAAACTCACTACCAAACGGCACAGGAATGGACGTGTAATAATAATATTTTCCGTCCACCCGATTTTCCCCCAGCGAACGATGCGGCGCTTCCTGTTCATCCCTGCTTTGTAAATAAGGCGCCACAAGCGGCGAATTCGCCACCCCGGTATCCTTATCCACCACCTGCAAAACTCCGCCTGCATCACGAATGAGATGCACCAACTCCTTCCCTTCAGGAGTGATCAGGATCAGGTTTTCAACTCCCAGCCCGGCAGCCGCAGGCTCCACAATGGCCAGAGCAGCTTCACGGTCCGCGTTTTGAAGCGCCTGGGCGAGTCCCGTTGTATAAGCGATCGTACGCGCCCGCTCCACGTGCGATACTTCCGTTCGCACAAATTGATCTGAAACAGCACGACCCGCCTCAAGCAATTGATTGGTCAACCGCTCGCTCAGCGTATTCGACACCAGACGCGTAACTACATACACCCCGATAATGGCAACCACCAGGGTCAAGAGAAGATAAGGCAAAATTACTTTTAGACGAATGCTCATAGCAGGCGCAATGACCTATGGAACTATTATAGAACCTGACTTCGCGCGCCGTAAAATTGTAAGACAATTACAATAATTCATCGGAAAAAAATAAGCGGACGCAGCCCGATTCACCTCTATTTTACCTCTACAGCGCTTCTTTTCTGACTATATCCTGCCGCAGTTTTCTGGGGCATTTTCCCCATCTTTTATATCCGCTTCACAAAATGGACGAGGCGCTCAACTTCCACATAGCCTAATTTGATATGCGCACGAATACTCGGCTCATTATCCAGCCAGGTATCGGAGGCCATCTCTGTGCATCCCCTTTCACGCGCCCAATTTTCAGCGGTCTGGGCCAACACCCCCGCCGCACCGCTGCCTCGAAATTCAGGATAGACAAACCAGCCTTCAATATATCCAACTGGACTGGTCTCACACGCCTCTGCATACTCGCGCAAACTCACTTCGATCATTCCCACAACTCTTTCGCCGTCATACGCAAAGAAAACGACATCCCTATCGCTCTCCAGAATTTCATCCATATCAAAATTCAAATACCCATCTGGGGCTTCGGGCCAAATGCCCTTGCGCATATCAAACCACTGCTGCCTGTCTTTATTGGTAATGCGGCGAATTGAGATATCCATATTCCTCCAAAATAAAATAAGACCCTAAAGACAATGTGATTGCCTTTAGGGTCTTAACCATAAATTTATTCTGCAGTACGTTTGCCAAGGCGGTGATCGAGCATCAACACTGCGGTGCCGCGATCTTCAATAAGTTTCAAATTGCCAACGATCTCCGCCACATTCTTTTCTTCTTCAACCTGCTCGCTGATGAACCATTGCAGCATCACTTGAGCGGGATAGTCCTTCTCTTTTAGCGCAACTTCATACAACGCATAGATCGAAGCGGTGACACTGGCTTCATGGGCGGCCACTTCTTCAAAAAGTTCAAGGGAACTCTTCCAGTCGATCTTCGGTGCGTCAATGGCCTTGAGCTCCACCTTGCCGCCGCGCTCCAGAATGAAATCATAAAACTTCATTGCATGTTCGCGTTCCTCAGTAGACTGGTTACGCATCCAACTGGCAAAGCCTGCCAAGTTCTTGTCTTCAAAATAGGCGGCCATCGAGAGGTAAAGATAGGAGGAAAATAACTCCTTATTGATCTGGTCGTTCATTGCAGTAAGTACAGGTTTTCCGATCATGATTACTCCTTTTCTATTGAATTTAATTATACGAGGTTTCGTGAAGAAAAATACTACTCGCCGAAAACGAACAGATCGCTCAGTGACTCGCGATTGAAGTTGTGACGGATCGCCGCGGCAAAGATCGGCGCCACCGAAAGGACAGTCAGCTTCGGGTGTTTTTCTTCAGGCGGAAGATAAATGGTATCGGTTGTGATCACTTCACTGATCTCAGGGACAGCCGCCAACTTCCCCAACCCGCCATGGCTGAAAACACCATGCGTGCAAATGACAGTAATATCCTCCACGCCTTCATCTATAAGCACACGGCTCAACTCCAGAATGGAGCCGCCAGTGGCGATCTCATCATCGTAAATCAGCGCGCGCTTATGCCCGTGCACCTGGCTCCCCACCAAGCCGCTAATCACCACTTTTGTATCCGAAACACGTTCCTTGTTGCCTGCCGCAACGGGCAGACCCAGCACCTTGGCGAAACGCGCCGCAGACTTGGCTTGCCCCATATCTGGCGAGACGATGATCGTGCCTGTCAGGTCACGTTTTGAAAGATACTCGTTGAAGACCGGGCGGCTGCTTAGCGGGTCTGTGGGCAGGCCAAAGAAGCCATGCACCTGCGGCGAGTGGAACATCATACTCATCACATGCGTGGCGCCTGCTGTCTTGAGCAGATCTGCCACCAAACGGGCGGTGATGGAAATACGGGGCGCATCCTTTTTGTCTGACCGTCCATAGGAATAATAAGGAATGATGGCATGCACTTCAGAAGCTGCCGCGCCGCGCGCAATATCGATCATCATCAGCAATTCCATCAAATGATCGTTCACAGGCTGTGACAGTGATTGCACAATATACACACGGCGATAGCGTACGCTGGCGCCCAATTGAATATAAAGATTGTCATTGCTAAAGCGTGAGATGTGGGTGCTTTCCAACGGCACGCCCAGCTTGGTTGCAATATTCCCAGCCAATTGCGGATTGGAACTTCCGCTAAAGAAACAAACTTCACCTGCGGGAATGGGGGGATTGGTCATGTAGTCTCCGTCTTCAAAAAATTTGATTACTTGCGGTTCTTCAACCACTTTAATAACTTATCAGTAGACCAGGTATTGATCACATCGTTCTTCGTCAAACCAGCACGGCGGGCGACAGCCACACCGTAAAATAAATTATCGAAATCCTCTTCGGAATGTGAATCCGTGTTAATGCTGATCAGGATTCCCAACTCCTTCGCGCGGCGGACATACATATCGTCCAGATCGAGGCGTGAGGGATGCGCGTTGATCTCCAACGCAACACCAGTCTCTGCCGCGGCGTTGAGAATGGCATCCATATCGAGATCGGCCCCTTCCCTATCGGGGATCAAGCGTCCCGTAGGATGACCGATAATATCCACGTGCGGGTTGCGAATTGCATTCAGCAGACGCTGTGTCACCTTGTCCCGCGGCTGGCGCAGACTGGTATGAAGCGACGCCACCACAAGATCGAGGCTGGCTAAAAATTCATCGGGATAATCCAACGTGCCATCGGCTTTGATCTCCACTTCACTGGCATGCAAAACAAGGATCTCATCGCCAAGCTGCTTCTGAATCTTTTTTATTTCAACGGCCTGCTTTTTATGTTTCTCAATACTCAAACCGCCAGTGACACCCAAACTGACCGAATGATCGGTGAACGCGATCACCTGCATGCCGCGCTTCGCCGCTGCACGCGCCATCTCCAGCATGGTTAATTTCCCATCGCTGAATGTGGAATGGGTTTGTAAATCTGATTTGATATCTTTGACTTCGATCAACTTCGGCAGGCTGTTGGTTTTGGCGAGCGCCACTTCATCGCGTCCCTCGCGCAGTTCGGGCGGCACCCATTGCAAGCCAAGTATCTTGTAAACTTCTTCTTCGGTGGCGCAAAAAATTTCATCTTTGGCCGCCTGCCCTGAACCTTTCGCGGGGTTGATCTTCGTCAGCGAATGTTCTGACAACGACAAGCCTTTCTCCAAGGCTAATTGACGAAGCGCAACATTATGATCCTTCGAACCCGTTGCATATTGCAAAGCCGTGCCGAACTTCTCAGGTGAATGCACCCACACTTGCGCGCGCACGCCATCTGAAAATTCAATGCTCGATTTCGTCTCGCCTTTGCCAAGCACACGGCTCACACGCGGCAAAGTAGTAAACGCGTCCATCACTGCAGACGAATCTTTTGCCGCCACCAAAATATCCAGATCGCCCACTGTGGAACGCATCCTTCTTAAACTGCCAGCGGGCTGCGCATCGACAACGCCTTTCACTTTTTTGAGCGTTGCAATAATTTCATACGCAAGCGGGTAGGCATGTCCCAGCGGAATTCTGCCAGACCTTCTTGCCAGCGAAGCAATGCCTTCAAGGATCGCCGTCTCTGATTTTGCGCCCATGCCTGGAAGAGAACGAAGCTTGCCGTCTTTCGCAGCAGCTTCCAGATCGGCAAGAGCGGTGATGTTCAACGTCTTCGAGATCATCGCAATTTTCTTCGGTCCCAAACTTGGCACTTTCATCCATGCCGCCAGATCGGGATGAACTTCTTTTTTAAGATTTTCCAAAAATTCGAGTTTGCCTGTTGAAAGCAATTCGTCAATTTTTTCTGCAATGGCTTTGCCAACGCCAGGAATTTCGCGCAGGGCGCCTTCCTTCCAATATTCGCTAGCCTCACGCCCAAGCGCAATTAAACTCTCGGACGCTTTGCGATAGGCAAGGGTTACGTAAATGACCTCGCCTTTGATCTCGCAAAGATCGGCGATCAAGGTAAATGTATCTGCAAGTTGTTTGTTATTCATCATGGGTCACCTCTAATAAAACGATTATACCGCCCATGTTATACTCGTTTTATCACACACAAGGGACGACAAATCATGCTTGATCTTTCCAATGCAAAGTTCGCTTTTCTGGATGTTGAAACCACTGGCCTTTCTCCCTGGTTTGGAGATCGAGTCTGCCAAATTGCAGTGGTGCTCACCGAGGGCAAACGCATCAAATCGACCGTTGACCTGCTCATCAATCCCGAGCGGGAGCTTTCGCCTTCAGCACTCCAGATCAACGGCCTGACCGATGAGCGGCTCGCCAAGGCGCCAAAATTTGAAGAGCTTACCGACACACTGGATGTCATTTTTGAAGATGCGATCATTGTCTGCCACAACGCAAAATTTGACATTCAATTTTTAGATAGTGAATATCACCGCATTGGGCGTCAGGTTGAATTTCCCAACCTGATCGACACCATGATCATCGCGCAGCAATTCTATCAATTACCATCCTACAGTTTGAATCACCTCGCTGAAGCATTTCAGGTAGTCACAAAACTTCAAAGTTCGCGCGCACAAGCGGATGCGTTGACCGCCAAAAATGTCTTCTTCTCGATGATGGATTCGCTCAAGCAATTCAATAAACCACTCGATAATTATATTGGCATCTACAACTCCCCTGCATGGCCTGAAGATGGCGCATATCTGCCGATCGAATTAAGCGAAGCCATCAACAGCGGCAGGCGTCTCTTCATCAAATACATGGACAAGAACGGCGAAGTCTCAGAACGCTGGATCTCACAGGTAAAAGTAATGGGACTGTCAGATTATTTATACCTGCAAGCCTACTGCCACACCCGCGAAGCCGAGCGAAACTTTCGCCTCGACCGTATCTTGAATGTGGCAGTTGAAGTGGAAAAATAATTTTTTTGATCTATATAAAAACTGGCGACAGCTTTGCTGTCGCCAGTTTTCGTTTTATCGACACAAGTGCGCTTGTACTTCGCCAATATCCTAATCGTAATAAGTTGGTCCACACTGAAATTCTTCACCTGAGGGAGTGGTCACACTTGCAGACCACTCTTGCTGATCAATTTGATAATCATCCAATTTGGCATCAATGGGCGCGAGTGCCTTGTCTGCATTGAAGCGCGCAAAGTGGAAGGATTGCCAGGGAAACTCGTCGGGTCTTTCCTGTCCGCGGGAATAGCGAACACAGGCCAAGGCCGCGCCCACTTGCTCACGCAGGTCCTCAGAGATATCCTTACTTTTGAAAGCATCCACCAAAGCAGGGACGGCATCATCAGAAAGTTCAGCCAAATATTGTTCATCAAAATCACTTCTAGTGCTGGAGTTTGAACTCGTGACCGATTTGATCTCATGGGCAATATTTTGCTTCACAATGAACGCATCCACATTCACAATGGGCAGAGACATGGCAAACCCAAAGGACGCAACCAGCATGGCGAAGGTAAAGTATTGTTCCTTACGCATGATCTCCAGCACAATGGTGACAACCAGCAGAAGACCGATCCAATACAAAACGATGTGGGTGTAGGTGCGCAGGCGTGAGAAGCCATAGACCGCTTCATATAAACCGAGTCTCTGATATGCCGAAACCAACATCACCATCAACAAGGCAACCAGGGCAACTCCCAACCCTGAGTAGACTCTGCGCTGTGTTTCCGTCTCACGTTTGGTAATGGCGTTCAACCCCAGCAGCATGAACAGGGCAAGAAATGCGGCGGCCACCAGCTCGCTGAATCCGCGCACGGCGTATTCTGAATAGGTGAATCCCTCCACGTTGATATTTGCATGCCCGCCAAAGAAATACTGGAACTGGATCACGACAAAGGCAATAAACAAGGTCACCACACTGCCAAGCACGATCGTAGATTCCACGAAACCTAAAAAGGCGGGGACCAACGGTTTGCCGTCAGAGGTCAATTTTTCATCTTTTGATTCTGTTGCCGCATGCAAGATCACACCTGCGAAAGCGTAGGCGAACACCAGAATGTAGATCGTGCGAAAGATATATTCTGGCAATTCCTCAAGGCTGAACATATCTACAAAATCAGCGAGGCGTTGGCCGAAGACTGCATCTGCTGAAGAAAGCAGGGATGCGAAAATCGCCACTACAGGAACCGCAATGATAATTCCACGGATGATGGGCCATGCATTAAATTTCGATGGCTTCGCCTCTGTTTCTGTCTGCGCTTTTTTCGCATCCACGCTAAAGGTGAGCGGGCGGCCAATGACGCTGAAGACCAGCATGACAGTTTTTTTAACATAATCTATGATCGTGTATTGAATCCAACGGCCGCCAACGTAGGTTATGGCGAGAAGCGTCAATGTCAGCAGGGTGAAGGTATACGCGAGAAACGCGGTCATCGGCTCGGCGCGGATAAATGTGACAGCGGCGAAAAAGCCGAATAACGGGAGCAGGAAAAGGGTAGTGCGATGCGGGCGTATGCCGTCGCTTATCAATATATAGAAAGCGACTGCCACGCATAAAATCCAAAATATGGCAAAATTTATGCCTGCTGGCTTATTCCAGAAAAGAAAGTCGAGTGCCCAGCCGAGGGCAAGAACAGCGATCCAAAGTTTGTTGGGGTTTGTTTTCATGTATCTCTCCGTAAATCAATTTTCTACAGGATAGTCGGAATAGTCTCGCGGAGGCTCTCAAAAGGTCTCAAAAGTTTTCAGGGGGAAGATTACAAAAATGTGAGAATCTAATTACACCTATTGACATCCGATTTATTTTGTGACATACTTTCAACACTGCTCGGGGGTACACAATTAAATGCCATTCTATGAAATGGAGGAGGTGATGTCACTTATGAAAAGTAGCAATAAACCCAGCGCTGTGGCATCCCTCTCCAAGATCTAACGAAGAAGTGCCACAGCGCCCCACGAATGCCATCCGCAAGGATGGCATTCTGGTTTTAATCTCCAAAAGATATGCCGAGATTTCTGGCAGTGATCACAGAGTCGTCGGTGAGTTTGATTCGTTTGGGCGTAGCGGTTGCCTCTTCCAGCGGGATGTCTGTGATCGTGCCGCAGCGCAGGGCGACCATACGATCATACCCGCCTTTAGCTGCGAGGCGGACTGCGGCAGCTCCGTAGCGAGTGGCAAGCCAACGGTCAAAGGCTGTGGGCGTTCCACCGCGTTGCACATGCCCAAGAACAGTGACGCGCGACTCAAAGCCTTGCTTCTCCATGTATTCAGCTACTGCCTGTCCAATGCCGCCCAACCTTGGCACATAGATCTCATCACCTTTTCGGGAAAAGATTTGTGTGCCGTCTTGAGTTTTGGCGCCTTCAGAAACTGCAATCAAACTAAATTTACTTCCCGCTGCGGCACGGGCACGTACTTTGGCAATAATGCTCTCATAATTAAATGGGATCTCAGGAATGAGAATAACATCTGCCCCGCCAGAGACGCCTGCATGCAGGGCAATGAACCCAGCATCGCGCCCCATTAATTCAATCACCATCACGCGGTGGTGAGACTCAGCGGTGGTGTGCAATCTATCCAGGGCTTCGGTGGCAATATTGAGCGCGGTATCGAAACCAAAGGTGATCTCGGTGCCGCCAATATCATTGTCAATGGTTTTGGGCACGCCAATAACAGGCACACCCTTTAAAAACAGTTCATGCGCGATATGCAAAGTACCGTCTCCACCTAAGACCAGCAATGCTTCCAATTTCAGTTTTTTGATGCCCTTGACGATCTCGTCTGAAACATCGATCGTGATCTCCTTGCCATTGCGAATCACCTTGCGCGCATAGGGATTCCCACGATTCGCAGCGCCAAGAATGGTACCGCCGCGGGGAAGGATGCCGCGCACATCCCCCAAACCGAGAGGGATGATCCCATCCTTTGCGAGAAAGCCATCATAGCCATCTTTGATCCCAAACACTTTGCAATCATATTCATTGATCGCCGTCTTCACCGCCGCACGAATGACTGCATTTAATCCAGGGGCATCCCCGCCGCCTGTGAGAATTCCAATTCTTTTCATTTTAAAATCACTCCTTTCCTACAACTCTATTTTCATCATACTCCATTCATGGTTTGGATGGCTATAGCGCCATCCAAAAAATAATTGAAATCAAGACGGCGTTTGTCTGGTTTTCGGGAAATGAAGCCTGATAGTCTTTGAGAGTCCAGCGGGATAGAATTAGGCCAGAAGAAAGGAACAGTAATTATGGAAATCCCAAGACATTGGCGTCTCAAAAAACAACGATACGGATTGGTCGGTGAGGTTTGCCCTCACTGTGATTATAAGATCTTCCCGCCCCGCGATGTATGTCCCAACTGTGGAGATGAAGCGAAGGAACAATTCGCATTCAGCGGCAAAGGTGAAGTCTATTCATATACAACAGTCTACGAAGCCCCAGCGGGCTATGAAGCAAATGCTCCCTACACCGTGGCCATCGTCAAGCTCAATGAAGGCCCGATGATCACCGCTCAACTAACAGATGTAGACAACTCTGCTGTTCAGATCGGCATGCCCGTGGAAATGGTCACTCGCAAGATGCGCAACGATGGCGATGAACGAGGTTTGATCGTTTACGGGTATAAGTTTCGACCTTCTCGGTTTATGCCCACCATATAGAGAATAAACTATCAAGAAACGAATACACCCCTACGTATAGGGGTGTATTCGTTTAAAATATTCCCGTAAACGATCAAGCCACTTCCTGATGTTTATAGAAGGTTTCTCCACCCCCAGAACCTGCTTGTTTTATACTGCTCATCAAATAGCTGGTTAATCATAATTAATTGTTCCACCGTTCTTGCCCAAAACATTTGAGGCGTGCATCTCCATTTCGGGGGATACTTCGGTCCCCACACCAAGTTTTTCCACCTGACTTAATCCCCTTTGCTGCGAGAAAAGCAAAGTGTTATTTTGTATCAACATCATTAGTAAGGCTTACCTGCCTTAACTACACAACTCTCCACAGCCCCTTCTCATCCTCACGAATTTTGGCAGGGCGGTTTTGTTTTATACACACGTGTTGTGATATGATACGCCAAATTAAATAGGTTTTACTCTGTAAGCAAATTGTTATCTTTGTCCGATTAGAATCCTTTAGAAAAGAGCTTTTATGGAAAACCCACAACCTATTGATAAGATAAATAATGCTCGTGTTCTCATTGAACTCAATCAGGTGGTTAAAACCTACCACACACCAGCGGGGGCTTTTACAGCGCTCAAAAATGTCAACCTACAAGTTAAAGCAGGGGAATTCGCTGCAGTAATAGGTAAATCAGGCAGCGGAAAATCTACATTGATCAATATGGTAACTGGGATCGATCGTCCTTCGTTGGGTGAGATATTCATTGGCGGCACTCCGATTCACAACTTAAACGAAAACCAAATGGCCACCTGGCGTGGGCGTAACCTGGGAGTGATATTCCAATTTTTTCAATTGTTGCCAACTCTGACTGTGGTCGAAAACGTCATGCTGCCAATGGAACTGTGCAACGTCTATCCACGTTCCGAGCGTCTCGAACGAGCCATGCATCTTCTATCCCTCGTCGGGTTAAGCGACCAGGCGCGTAAATTTCCTTCGGCGGTTTCTGGCGGACAGCAACAGCGCGCAGCCATTGCCAGGGCGCTTGCCAATGACCCGGAGATACTTGTAGCAGATGAGCCAACCGGTAGCTTAGATTCGAAAACTGCCGATTCCATATTTATGCTGTTTGAAGATTTCGTCCGTCAGGGAAGGACAATCCTCATGGTCACCCATGACCGTGATCTTGCCAGCCGTGTATCGCGGGTCATTCTCATTGCCGATGGCGAGATCAGCGATGAGCATATTTCAAGTGCATTCCCATTGCTGAATAAAGCAGAACAAGTTCAATTGTTTTCGAAACTGGAACCGGTTAATTATCCCCCTGGGTCCACAATCATCAAAAAGGGCGATCCAGCAACCCATTTTTATATTTTGGTTAAGGGACATGCCGAGGTTGTACTCACCCACCCAACCGGAGGGGAGATGGTGGTTGGGCATCTGGAAGCCGGACAGTTCTTTGGTGAAATGGGTATTCTCGAAGGCGGGCGACGCACAGCAACTGTACGCGCAGCATCGGACAGTGAAGTTGGCGTTATGCAACTTGATCGTGAAGCATTTGTCGGTATGGTTGAGAATTCACAACTTACCGGGAACCAGATTGCCGCCTTGATCCGGCAGCGCACTATTGCATCTTCACTCAGTCAGTTCGTCCCACCCCAATCTAATATACAGGCCTCCATGAAGGAGGCATCATCCCCTGATCAAGGAGTGGAACGCCTTGATGGTTTGATGTCAGATTTGCAGGATAAATGGGAAATCAAGATTTATCAACCTGATGAAGTAATTTTAAAAAAGGATGAGCCCGCCCTTGGTATGTATATCATTTCCAAGGGAAGTGTCGAAGTACTAACTGTTACCGAAGACAATCGGGAGGTTAAGGCAGGAACACTTCGTGTGAGTGAATTTTTCGGGGCACGCAACTCCATTCTACAAACGCATAAGGGCTACCTTGTCCGGGCAGGGAACGAAAGCCAGGTTGAAGTGATCTTTATCAACCAGTCTCATTTGGAAAAAATAGCTACCACAGAACCCGGGATAGAGAAATCTATCGTCACGATGGCGACTACCATGCGTCTTAAGCGGTCTGATGTTCTCAAAGCAAAAAATGGGACTTAAAGCATGCTCAAACTAAGCTCCATTAAGATCCTTCGCGATCTGAGCCTCAATAAAAATCGTACCATGCTGGTCATCCTGACCATTGGCATTGGGATTTTTGCCGTTGGTTCTGTCTCACGCTCCTGGGTTATATTGTCAAATAACTTAAGCCGCAATTATTTGTCGGTCAGCCCATCAAGCGCAACGATCACCACGCAACAGATGTTCGACGAAACGTTTGTTGAGAGTGTACGACGAATGCCCGAGGTCGCGGTTGCTGAAGGACGCAACGATTCATTCGTACGTGTACAGGTCGGTCCTGATCGTTGGTATTTATTACGCCTTATTACCAGAGCAGATTATGAAGAAATAAACCTGGATAAGATCAAATTAGAAAATGGAACGTGGCCCCCGCCCAAAGATGGCATGCTTGTAGAACGCTCATCACTGGAGTTACTTGGCTTGAAAGTGGGAGATACCGCCGTTATTCGATTACCGAACGGCAAATTAAAAGAAATCAAGATCGCCGGGGTTGTCCATGATGTCACACAAACCCCTACTAACTTCACGTACACAGTTTATGGCTACATTACAGATAAAACCCTGTATGAGATCAATGGCACCAGAGGCTATAACAAACTCGATATCATTGTAGCCAATGACTCCATGAACAAAGCCCATATTCAAGATGTAGTCGAAGATGTAGTAGAGAAAATGGAAGCCAGCGGTATTGTCGTGACAGATAAAGACATTCCTGAACCAGGGGTTCACCAACTTAATGACATCATTCAGTCAGTGTTACAGTTATTAATCATCTTGACCATACTTGCTGTGATATTAGGGACTTTTCTCGTCATCAATATTGTTTCTGCCCTTCTTGCACAACAGATTCAGCAGATCGGAGCCATGAAAGCGGTGGGAGCGCGCAGCGGCGGCATTATATCCATGTATCTCCAGGCAATGATTATTTTGGGTCTATCTGCGCTGGTGATATTTGTTCCCATGGCTATCTTAATGTCGAGGGGTAGTTCAGTATTTGTTGCCAATTTTATTAATTTTGATATTACAGACTACTCCGTCCCTCCCAGAATCTATGCCCTAGAAATTGCCACAGGTCTGCTTCTACCCTGTATTGCTGCTTTGTATCCGATCATCGGTGGTGCTCGTATTACGGTTCGGGAAGCAATTCAGCAATCCGGCATCCAGTCCAACAATTTTGGAGCCAATGGTTTTGACGCATTGCTCAACAAAATGCGCGGGTTGCCACCCATTTTTCTCTATTCATTCCGCAATATTTTTCGGCGCAAAGTACGTCTGACCCTTGCCACTCTAACACTAAGCATTGCCGGAGCGATTTTCATCTCTGTCATCAGCGTCCGTGCTTCGTTGCTGACCACCATTAATGAAATCTCAACCTACTGGAATGAAGACATTATTTTAGGCTACATCCAACTTCAGGATAATGACAAAGTAGAGCGGTTCGCCCAAACCGTGCCAGGCATTGTGTCCATCGAAGGCAGGTTGGTCTACAACGGGTTTCGCGTCCGCCCCGATGGCAGGGAATCAACACAGCAGATCAGCTTTTTTGGATTATCCCCCGAATCCAGGTTTCTCGACCCAGTTCTACTGGAAGGTCGCTGGCTGGAACCAGATGATAAAAATAATGTTGTCATCAACATCGATTTCCTTAATATTGAATCAGATGTTCACGTGGGTGACGAAATCACCATACGTATCGACGAGCAAGAAACCGAATGGACGGTTGTCGGTATCGTCACCAGTCAGGTCATTGGCGGGGGAGAATTATTAAAAGCGCCGATCGTTTACATCAACTACCCCGAACTTGCGAAGTCTGTAAACAGAAGAGATAAGGTTAATCGGTTATTGATCGAGATTGATCGTACCCAAACCACCGAAGATGCCGCCATCAAGGCGTTGGAGGCAGAGTTTAAACGAAACAAGATCGAACTATCATACAGCCTGATCAACTCTGAAGTACGGAAATCTCTTGCAAGTTCATTTGCCATTATCATCAACCTGGTCCAGCAGATGAGTTACTTGTTTGCAGCAGTCGGAGGGCTGGGGCTGATGAGTATGATGAGTCTGAATGTATTGGAGCGCACTCAAGAAATTGGTGTGATCCGTGTAGTGGGCGGTGTAAGCAAGAACATCAGACAGATCGTGATCATTGAAAGTTTGGTAGTAGGTTTGTTAAGTTGGATGGTCGGAGCGCTGTTGGCATATCCGGTCAGTTGGGGCATGTGTGTTATTCTGGGCGAAACCATGCTTCGGGTACCGCTTACGCTGATCTTTCCCTGGGAAGGACCCGCCCTCTGGTTGGGTATCATCTTTATACTAGCCATACTCGCAAGCATCATCCCTGCCCAAAACGCATCCCGGTTGGTGATCCGCGAAACCCTTTCGTACGAATAAATAGTAATGCGCGTCACCATATTAGCCATTGGTTCTCGAGGGGATATCCAACCATGCATCGCCCTTGGTGCGGGTTTGCGTCAGGCTGGTTATGAAGTCCGTCTGGGTGCGCCAAAGAATTTCGAGTTAACAGCTGCTCATCATGGATTGGAGTTCTATTCGATCGGGCCTGATTCACAAGAAATCATGGCGAGAGACATCGGTCGAAAGATGATGACAACGGGGAATAACGGATATGCCTTCCTCCAAGCATTGGCAAAATTGGTTTCTGACAATTCGCGTGATACGCTTGCCGCTTCACTAACAGCCTGCGAAGATACAGATGTCATTCTATATAACTCATTTGCCTTGATGGGGGCACATATTGCTGAGGCATTAAATCTTCCGTCGGCTGGAGCGTGGATATATCCATTAAACCGCACAGTGGTGTACCCATCCATAGATACGCACCCCTTATTGCAACTAGGCAGAACGTTCAACTGGTTCACACATCTGGCAGGGGAGCAAATGATCCAATTTGCATTTCGAAATATTTTTCGAGAATGGCGCAAAATGCTGAACCTCCCCCCAATGCCTATCACCGGCTTTTACGAACATTTATATCGGCGGCAGTCACCACATCTTTATGGATACAGCCAACACATCGTACCCAAGCCACATGACTGGGCAGAGCGCTTCGCAGTGACCGGCTACTGGTTTCTCGACCAAAAAGACTTTATCCCGCCGAAAGAATTAACACATTTTATTGAATCAGGTCCTGCCCCGGTCTATATTGGATTTGGAAGTGTCGTTGGAGAGAACCCCGCAAAACTGACTGAGACCGTCTTTGGCGCTGCCATACAAAGCAAACAACGCATCATTCTTGCGAAAGGCTGGGGAGGTCTTAATCTGGCTGATACAAACCGACAGATGGACAAGAACATCTTCGTAGTAGACAGCATTCCACACGATTGGCTGTTCCCCAAAATGAAAGCCATCGTCCATCACGGCGGTGCAGGGACAACCGCCGCCGCTCTGCGTGCAGGAGTACCCTCCGTAACCGTCCCCTTCTCTGGCGATCAACCTTTTTGGGGAGAACGCATACGGAAATTAGGGCTTGGCACAGCACCGATCCATCATGCAAAGTTAAGTATAAATCGCCTTACAGCAGCCATCGATTCAGTCGCTAACGACTTGGAAATGCAAAAGCGGGCATATGCAATCGGCACAAGAATACGATCTGAAAATGGTGTTACCCGCGCTGTCGAAGCGTTTCAAAAATTTGTAATCAACGGTTGAGAAGACGGATAATGGGTCGCACCAGTATTTGAGTCAACAATCCGCGCAAGGTGTAAAACTCTTTAAGAGAGTCCCACGACGAAACATTCGCCCCCGATTTTTGGAAAAGGATCAAGTTCAAGCCTGCGCCGCGGATTTGCTTATAGTTCCTGCGGTTATTGCGTACAAACGAAGCGACCAACTGAGTGCTACGCATCCACGAATCATGGAACAGGATATACCCCTTATCTGCCAAAAGCAGATCGGAAAAATAAAAATCCACGAAAATACTATCAAACCGATGGTCGCCGTCAATAAATATAAAATCGAATTGTGCCTTTTCAGAATATAACCTAGGCAGGACATTACGTGAAAGGTCCTGATGGAGTCGAACACGATTCCCGTAACCCAATCGATCTAAATTCTCGATTCCGTCATTCAAATAGTTCTTCTCTTGATACGGATCGATACAGATATGTAGTCCCTGATGCGCTGAAAGAATGCTGGCAGCTGATGCTCCATAAGCCAGTCCAATTTCAAGCGTTGCCCTCAACTGGTGATCTTTGATCCAATCATGGATAAACATCCCTTCCGCAGCACTTATAGAATCAAGCCTTTTTCCGCTTGGAATTACAAGCTGCTGGAAGATATTCTCGATGGTTTCACGCGTATTAATCACTGAACATATTCTCCCAAACAGTACCAGCGAAATGCCCTTTTAACTCATCATAATTCTTGAGGACCTCGCGAATTGGGCGGATATTCTGCTTTAGCGTCCGTTCCCGGAGAGGTCTCTGCTTTACATCTAGAAACTCTAAAATGCGTTTTCCTTCTGATTGTGTATTCATATACAGATCTTCATAATAAATATTCAGCAATGGATGCCCGGCAAATAATTCCGCATAATGCTTTTCAAGCGCTGCAATTTTTTCAAACTCAGCAGAACATTCTTCTGGGGTCAATTCGATCTGAATATCGCCAACTCGTTTTTTAGGGTTAAAGAGAATATATTTTTTTGTGACCTCAGCTATTCGAAGGGAAATCAGGTTCTCTAATCGATTACGCCTTTTGAGGTGAATCACTTTCATATCCAATGCACCGGATAAATATTTGCGCACTTCCTCCAGATCAGGGATGCTCCATCGTTTGGCATATTCAGGCTCAAATTGAAGATAAAGAAATTTGAACGCAATTACTTGTTCATTACTTTTCCGCTGAAAACCCTCTTTCAAATAATCGAGAGGACCAATCTCACGAATCCGTGAAATTATCCAGGAATGCACAAGTACGTTTGTGCCAAAGGGTTCACCATTATGGGCGATATAGGGATGTGACGACAGCAACCAAAGCAAAAAATTAGAACCCGTACGGGCATGACAAATCACCAGCAGGGGTTCAGGCGCAGTTTTGATCAACCTCCTATAAACAGGTCCCAACACCCCGTTATTCATTCCTTTAAGGACTTCTCTCAAATAAGCTGGAAAATCCCTGGTCATTTGATCAATGTTATAGTCCCGCATCATCTTATAGTTGAAGGAAATATATTGTTTCAAGTATTTGATTCGTTTCATCTGTAACCTTGTGCCTGTGTATTAAATAATTTCGAATAAATCCCATTGTGCAAAAGCAATTCTTCATGCCCGCCCATTTCAACAATGGAGCCGCCATCCAGGACAATGATACGATCCATCATGCGGACGCTGCTAAAGCGGTGGGAGATCAAAATGGAGAGTTTGCCTTCTGTCAGACTACGAAAATGCTGAAAGATCAGGTACTCCTGTTCGGCGTCGAGTGAGGCGGTGGGTTCATCCATGATCAACATATCTGCATCACGCATGAAGATACGGCTTAACGCCACTTTCTGCCATTGTCCAATACTCAGTTCGCGACTATTCTTAAACCATGTTCCAAGAATTGTGTCGTACCCATCAGGGAGTTTATTTATGGTGTCGTGTATTCCACCTTTTTTTGCAGAATCAATAATTCGTTCTCGGTCGTCAATCGCTTCGATCTGTCCGATACCAATATTTTCTGCGGCTGTAAACTGATAATGAACAAAATCCTGAAAGATGACACCGATCCGCTTGCGCCATTCGGTCAGATCAACTTCGGTCAGATCAACACCATCCAATAGAATTTGACCTTCTGTTGGGGAATACAACCCTGTTAATAGTTTAACAAACGTTGTTTTTCCAGCTCCATTCAAACCGACCACTGCGATTTTTTCTCCAGGATTCAGAGTCAGATTAATGTGGCGAAGCGCCCATTCATTCTTCTCCTTGTATCGAAAAGAGACGTCCCGAAACTCTATGCCCTTCGAAAGCGAAGCAGGCAAAGGTTTGTCCGGACGCGGTTTTTCATTCACAGGTTGAAGGGATAAAAATTCAAAGACATTCCTTGTAAACAGGGTGCTTTCATAAAGACGCAACAGTGTAAGCAAAAAAGTTTGACCCAGATAGTGACTCTGTTCAAACACTTCCAGATAGAGAACCGCATCGCCGAAGGTGATCGTGCGTGCAATGGCGCGATAAATGATCCAACTGATCGCGCTGAAATATCCGACCAACCCAAGGGACGCCCAACCAAGGCTCGCAATGCTGCGCTGTCTTGCCAGTGCAATATCTTCCTTGAATAATTTCCAAAAACGGGACGTATACCGCGCAAGCAGGCTGGGTCCAAAATTGAACAGCTTCACTTCTTTTGCATATCGATCCACGGATAGAAGTTCTTCAATATATTTCATCTCGCGGCGTTCGGGAGCCTGGCCGTTCAATAATCGAAAAGTAAGTTGACCATAGCGGCTTTGCATACCAAAACTGGGCAAGGTCGCGCCCAACAATATCAAAATGAGCAGCGGACTAAAGCGGATCAACAAGAGTGCAAAAGCGATGAAATTTACTGTCAGTTGAAAAAGCCTGAATGTTTGAACAACGATATCCAGCGTGCGTTGATCAGAATCCTGGCGCGCATTTTGAAGCTTGTTGTAATATTCAGCTTCTTCAAAGTAGCTCAGATCAAGGCTCATTGCCTTGCGCATGATGAGCGAATTGATATGATGCCCCAACTTGCTTCTCAAACTTTTTTCTGCAAGAGACTGTGCTTGTACGATCGCACTGTTTACAAGGACGATCAGCAGGATCATGAATAACAAGGGCAGCATGGAAATTAATGCTATCCATGGATCCTGCTGTGCCGTGGCAAAATGGACCACTCCATCGATCATCATTTTTTTGTTCCATGCCAGTGACGGGGGAACCAACCCGCCCAGGATCGCCAGCCCCGCCAAAATAGCCGTATCCATGGGGCTGGCTGCCCAAACCAAATTAAATATTTGGTGAAAGTGTTTTAAAAATTCTCCGGTGCCCTGAAATTTCTTTTGCCCTCCTTCAGAAGGCGGCGATTGGCGCGGAAGTCCGGTGGAAGGTGCGGAGTTAGGAAGCATTATTCAGCGTTCGCGATCTGACGGCGAAAATGGGATTGAAAAAGTTCTGAGATGGATTGCACCCCGACCCATCCGTACCCCAGTGCATAATTGACCAGTAATATTATCAACCACCAGCGTCCCTGTTGAAATGCAACAAGACAGCCGAATAAACTCGATCCCATTAAGAGCAGTTCAATAATGGTGGTTTGGATCAAAGGGCTTGTACGGATGAAAAGTATGTTATCTGCATTTGCAGAACGCGGCGTAGTTGCGCGGGCTTCCGCACGAATGGGGCTGAATATCCCTGAAAAAAGACCCGCTGTGACGTTTACAGAAATGCCCGTCATCAACAAAAGATGCAAGGGTGGTTGAGGCTTGCCTTGAAGCGCATCCAACATCGGGGGGATAACAGATGCTGAGACAACGCCCAAAGCAAAAAAATCGAACCATCCAGCATATGAAATAGGGGAAAATAAAGTTACGATCTGAACAACCGCCAACGACAGCATCAACAAGTAGTTCACGGGCCAGGTCGCAAAGAGCAGGGCATCCATGCGTTGAACAATGGAAGCAGGCGCATTTTGCATACGCTCCCAAAGAATCCGAACCACCTGAATATTCCCCTTTGACCAAAAGAATTGCTGTTGCTTGTATGCGAACATACTCGGCGGAAGTTCCGCCGCAGCGAAGACCCTGGCATCGTAACCGATCTTCCAACCGCATAGTTGTGCGCGGTATGCCATATCAAGGTCTTCTGAAAAAGTATCCGCAGACCATCCCCCTGCCTCGATAACACATGTTTTTCGCCACAGCCCTGCTGACCCGTAAAAAGATGACCACAAGTTAATACGAGAGCGGGTGGATTGAGCAATGGCAAATTGATCGACCGCCAGATTTTGCGCATACGTGAGCGCTGAGTCGCCTGCATTGAGATGGCTCCAGCGGGTCTGGATAAGACCAAGACGCTCGCCGCCGGGTTGATAAAAGTGAGCAAGTGTATGAAGCAGCCATTCACGCTCAGGGATGAAATCCGCATCGAAAATGGCGATGAATTCACCCTTTGCCAGAGGCAGCGCATTGGAAAGGTTCCCAGCTTTATGACCGCGACGATCTGAACGGCGGATATGCTCGATCATCACGCCCTGTTCCTTCCACTTCGCCGCACACTGAGCGATCAAACTGGTCGTGATATCGGTAGAGTCATCCAGCACCTGAACCTGCAAACGGTCTCGCGGATAATCGAGCGAACATACTGCATTGATCAAACGCTCAACCACCTCTTTTTCATTATAGACAGGTAATTGAACCGTGACGACTGGTAAGTTTTTAATAACCGGTGTCTCGACAATCTGTTCATCGTAAATCCGCGCGTGAATGGACAAAATGGTAATTCGGCATAGATAAATACCGAGAAATAGAACGACGAGAGAGTACAGAATCTCAATTAGCATTTGGGGGCAGCTTTATACGGTCAAAAATCCTGTTTCACTGAGATATTTATAATACGTGGCGGTCAGTTGTTCATCGAATGGCGGGCATTCGATCCCAGCGTTGGAAAGGACTTCTGCCGTACGTTTGCAATCTACTTGCTGGTCGATCAGTTCCGGACGCTCCGAAGGGAAGAGCGGCAGCAAAGGCAGAAGATCGTTATCAATATTCATTGCCGCTTGTTGTATCAGCATATCGCGCCATTCTTTGTAAGAAACTTCGCACAGATGACCGGCGGTGCCTGACCAATTCAACAAATTATTCAATGGCGTTGATTGCGGGTTGGTCAAATGGAATATCTGACCGGGCGCATCCTGCCACAGCGACAGATGCGCGATGCCACGACTTACATAATCCACCGGGACGACATTAATGCTCATATTCCGGTCTGGAACCATACCCAACTGATAACTGCCCTTCACAAGCCTGCTGGCGAGGTCTATCGTATTGGTTGCGCCTGTACGGCTATCGCCCGTAATAACTCCCGGTCTGTAAATTGAACAAGGAATGCCGCGCTCATGTGCCTGACGGATTAACTGCTCTGCGACCCATTTGGTTTGCATGTAACCGCCGCGAAGTTCGGCAGGATCCGGGTAATCCGTTTCAGACACCGGCTCAGGGCGCGCTCCGCCTGATGAGAAGAATACCGCAATGGTGGATACATAATGAACAGGCTTGATACGCGTATGACAGGCAAGCCGCAGCGTCTCTTCAACACTGCTCACGTTGACCGGCTTAAGCGCAGAATATGGCTGGATCAAGTTCAATTCCGCGCCGTTGTGATAGATCACATCAATCTTCTCTGCCAACTCCTTGTATTTTTCATCGTTCAAGCCAAAGGCAGGCAGGGCAAGGTCACCCACCATCACACGGATGCGAGGTTCGTATTCCTTGCGCCATAATCCATAGGACACCAAGCTGTCATGCAAACGGCGCTTCCCACTCTCTTCATCAGATGCGCGAACCAGGCAGTACACATCTGCATCCAGCGTTTGTAAAAACTCTGCCAACAGGTATGAACCGAGGAAGCCCGTTGCGCCAGTTAAGAAGATAGAGGCTGGGGATGTTGCAGCAGGTTTTAAATGGCTGCCAATTTGAATGTCCGAAGGAAGCGTTGCTTCAGCGATCAGATCAACATCAGAATCATATGCACCGATGCCGCCATCCTTTTCAGGTTTCACGGCATTGTTCATCACACGATCTACGATCACAGCGGCAACATCACGAATGGAGGCGTTGCTCGAAATATCGCCTGCCGTCAACGTAAGGTTCAACTGCGAACCAATGGAGATACTTAACTCAATGGTCATCAAAGAGTCGAGGCCAAAATTCTTAAGCGGCACCTCGCGGTTGATCTGATCGATGGAGGTATTCAATATCTTCGCCACCATCTTACTGAGGAAGGTTTCAACCATAGCTTGTCTTTCCGCTGGTTTTGCGGCAGCGATCTGTGCGGCAAGATCGCCGTTGGAATTCTCGCCATCTTCCTTTTGTGTTAATGTTTCGAATACTCCAGAGTTGGCAACCCACAACAGGAAACGACTCAGTTTATCCCAATCGACAGCAGCGATGGCAAGTTGAGGCACATTCAGTTTTAGGCTGGTTTGAAGCGCCGCAAGAGCAGCGGAGGATGGAATGGGTTTCACACCGCCTCTCATCATAAAATTACCAGCAACAGCATCACGCGCCACGACTCCCGCATCACCGATCACACCCCAATTGATGGTCAGAGCAGGCAGACCTTGAGCATGACGATGATTTGCAAGGGCATCGAGGAATGCGTTACCCGCACTGTAATTGGCTTGACCGCCCGTGCCGATAATGCTGGAGATCGACGAGAAGGAAATGAAATGCTCCAGCGGAATGGATAGGGTTGCTCTATGTAAATTCAATGCTCCGAGCATTTTGGGCAGGAAGGCATCCATAAAATCATCATCGGTCATATTCACGATCATCTTGTCACGCAGCACCATCGCACAATGAACAACCCCCGCCAGAGGCGCATCACTTTCCTGAATTTGACAGATGACTCGTTCCACATCTTCTTGTTTGGTGACATCACCGCGCAAGTCCATCACAGTTACCCCGCTCGTTTCCAACGCCGCAATGCTTGCAATGGCAATTTCACTCTGCGGTCCGCTCCGCGACATCAACGCCAGATGACGGACACCCTGACGCGCCATCCACTTTGCCACTTCCAGACCAAAACCACCAGCGCCGCCTGTGATGAGATAGTTTGCATCAGGCTTGAACAAATAGCCTTCCTCGGTGATCGTGCCTACAGGGAGGTTATCCACATCAAACGATAGAACATTTTTACCGATATGCTTCCCCGATGCCATGTAGCGGAATGCCTGCTCCGCTTCGGTCACTGGAAAAACACGAACATGGATCGGGTTATAAATCCCTTTCTCGAACTTATCACACAGAACTTCCAGCATGTCAGCGAACTCATGCGGACGATGCTCCATCAACTGCGCAAGGTCTATGATATGAACCGAAATATTATTGCGCAGCGCTTCAAGCCCGACCTTGCTATTGTTATATACATCGATCTTGCCGATCTCCAAATAACGCCCAAACGGAGCAAGCACAGAAAAATTCTTCGGAATGAAATCGCCAGCCAGCGAATTCAGCACCGCATCCACACCGCGTCCATTTGTAACCTTCAAAATCTCTTCGGCAAAATCCAAACTACGCGAATCAAAGACATGCTCAATGCCCTGTTCCTTCAAGAACAAACGTTTTTCAGGTGAGCCTGCTGTGGCAAAAATCTCCAAGCCGATCTCTTTTGCAACTTGTATGGCAGCCTGCCCCACACCACCCGTTCCGGCATGGATCAAAATTTTCTCACCGGTGCGCATCTGCGCAAGATGCACGATCGCATAATATGCGGTTAAAAATATTGTCGGCAGCGAAGCCGCCTCTTCAAACGTCATACTCGCAGGCTTCTTGAACACAGCGCGATGATGCACACTTAAAGGAGAACGGAATGCGTACGGCGCCATCCCCAACACCGCATCACCCGTCTTGAAATTCTGGACATCCGCGCCCACAGACAACACTGTCCCTGCAAAATCATCACCCAGCCAAGTCAGGTCACGCGGATTGCCAGGGTACATGCCAAGCGTTTTCATCACATCGCGGAAATTAATTCCGCCCGCCTTAACCTGCACCTCGATCTCATCCGCCGCAGGAATTTGACGCGGAGTTTGGTTGATGCTGAGATTCGCGAGCGACCCTGGCGTTTCAAACTGGAGACGGAAAGCAAACCCAGCGCCTCCCTTCGACGTTTCAGCCTGTTTCTGTTTAATAGGCAGATTCTCAGCCCTAACATTTTGCAAACGATTGACGTACCGTCTTCCATTTCGATAGGCAATTTCCAACTCGCCATCAGGAGAAATGATCTCGCGTACTATGTTCTGCACTTCGCCTGCTTCATGGTTTGCATCCAGATCGATCAAACGCCAGCCATTCGCAGGCATTTCATTATTGGCAACACGCATAACGCCCATGATCGGCGAACTTGAAACAGCGCCCGCCGAATCACCATCAAGAACCAATTGCACATCCCGCGTCAGGATAAATACCTGCGGCGGGCGTGAAAGCCTGGCATTGTCGAAAGCACGCGCCAAACGAAGGATATGCAAAGCGCCCTTTTGCTGTGCTTCAAGCATTTCTTCATTTGTTCCTGAGTCGGTCGGCACACATTCCATGCCCCAACCATGCACAATCGCCACGAGCGGATTATCATCCGTATTCGCAATGGACAATAACATGCCCAAATCGTCAACCTGCTCAGGGTTGACCTCGCAGGTCTCTGCATCAATCGAATTGAAGGCTTCTCCTACAACTGCTTTGACAACTCGAAATCCGGCGTTGCGTAATGTTCTACGCAGGTCTTCCGAAAAACCGTTTTGATCGCCGAAGACCAAAACCGTCTCTGGTTCAGGGTGAGTATCAGATTCAGGTTCATTCTTTATGGGGGCAAGCGCAAGGCAAATAGCATTTCTACCTGCACTGTCGAGCGGCACGGTCTGCACCTCACGAAAGCCTGCGTCAACAAACATTTGGTCAACTTGTCCGTTGTCGTGACTAAAGGCAGTACCAAGCAATGAAAGCAATGTGGCGAGCAAAAGATTCGGAGAAGTATTTCGATATGAAACAAACAGACCATCTACTGCAAGACACTTCCCTACTTGTGAAAGGTTGGCAGGCATGGCATCGAAAATATTTGCATTCAGAACAAGGTCGTATCCATGCGTATCGATTCCCTGAGACAACGGATCATTCGCAGGGTCAAACTGCCGCCACTTTATGAATGAATATGCCGAAAATTTCTGACGGCTATCCGCAACGATAGTTGAGTTTGTGTCTGTAGCGGTATATTCAGTCCGTTCGGCTGGAAGCACACTCAACGCTAATGTGGTAAAAACTCCCCCACCAGCGCCGATCTCCAGAATACGCAATGGGCGGTCGGATGGGGTTTCATCCACGATGCGTTGTAAGAGTGCCAGCATGGTTTTATGGATGGCAGTAGATTCGGTGCCTTTCTGCTGGAAAGATGCAAGCACTCCCGAAGGAAAAGCATTCTTTGGATCAATGCGACCGCGGAATATTTTCGAAAATGTGCGCCCTGAAAGCGCATTGACTAGGCTGATTTCCGGGCTGTATTTTTCACCTGCAAGATGAAGCGCATCTGTGAGTGAATGCCCATCGGCAAATACAGGTTGTTGAATAACCTGCCAGTGATCTTCATCCGTTGCAACAAGGTTGCCATTGGCAGTCAGTGCATTAAGATGCTGTTTGAGCAAAAACTTCCAGCGTTGGATAATGCCAAGGTCGAGCATCAGTTCATCCAGAGAAAAGATGCGACCCGCAGGGTAATCCCAGCCAAAATCGACGAGATAATTCTGGATCAATTGCACGATGACCGAATCCACCAGCGGCGCTATCTTTTCAAAATAATCATCCAAGGCTTGATGATCGCTCTGCAATCCCGCGAAAGTTGTTTCAATAGTGCGGAAATTAGCGGGTGCAATCAACGTTGGGTCTTTCAATCTTTTTTGACGCCATTCGAATTGATAGAGGTGAGCATCCAGATCACTGGCTCCTGGCGCTCTTTGCTTTACCCTGTCAAAGCGGTAATCTGTGATCTCCACCAACAATTCACCCTGATCATTATATAAAAAGATATCTCCGACCATCGCTTGTTCAGTCTTTGAAGATAATTTCGTTTCCACCCAAAAATGCGCAGGTAGCTCTTCTGCATGGCGGCGGATACGCCCAAACTTGGCAGGAAGGTATGAAATGGAATGATTTGGTTTAAAAAAGTCCGTAATACCCCAGGCAACGGAAAATGTTTGCGCGCAGGCATCCAACACAGCAGGATGAAGAATGTAGTCATCAAACTGTTGGTGAACTGCGTCTCCAACCACCATCTCTGCCAGTGCGTTTCCTCCCATGTGTCCCCATATGTTATGAATATGTTGAAAATCTTTTCCCCATTGATATCCTACAGAATGCGAGGTTTTATAAAAAAACTCGCCGTTCCCAATAAATGTATATGGCTTTTTCAATTCATCAAGATCCACAGCTGGACGAGACGAAGTTGGGAATTTTAACAAATATCCCTTGGCATTAATTTGCCAGTCTTCATCATCACCGTTTGAACTGTAAATGGAAACAGACCTATCATTCTCATCGAACACGATCTGCAAGGTGGGAAGCTGCGACGTTGAAACGAATAATGCTTTTTTCATCTCCAACGCTTCAACAACATAGGACTCACCCGGGAAAAGTGCCCGCGCCACCGCAAGGGTCATCTCGGCATACCCGGTGGCAGGGAAGACAACTACATCCCATAATTTATGGTCATTCAACCAACCCAATGCGCCAGGGTCAACAACAGTCTGCCAGGTCGGGTGCGGAGACGCCATACGCATTCCCAAAAGCGGGTGCTCATGCGGCGTGAGATCGATCCTTCGCCGAATCTTCGAATCGAACCAATATGTCTGATGCTGCCAGGGATACATTGGAAGGCTTACAAAGTCATGACGCCCCTGGTTTACGGCACGCCAATCAACGGAAAGACCATAGATATGCAATGCCGCAAGATTACCCAGCAGATCCATCGACTCGTCATATTCGCGGCGCAAAGAATAGAACACTTTGCCTTGGGCATTATTCACAGCCAAACAATCATGCAGTGAGTTTTGCAGGGATGGATGCGCGCCAATCTCAAGGTATGTTGTTTCACCAGATTGAATGAGCCCATTGATGGCATCAGCAAAGCGCACAGGTTGGCGGACATTGCGCCACCAATATTCGGCATCCATGGTTTCGCCCGCAAGTTCTGCACCCGTTACCGTAGAAATGAAAGGAATAGTTGCCGATCTGGGTTGGATCTCCGCAAGCTCAGACAATAGGTCAGTTTGAATTGAATCCATTTGGTAGGAGTGAAACGCATAGTTAATGGGCAAACGCCGCACAAACTTGCCGTCCGCCTCAAAGTGAGCTGCCAATGCCTCAACGGCTGTCACTTCCCCGGCAAGCGTCACCATGGAGGGACTATTCACTGCGCCAACTTGCACAACATCATGATGGCTGTTGATGCTGAATTCTGCCTCCGCAGCAGAGACGCCAACAGCGATCATGGCTCCATTCCCACGGGTTTGGTGCTGTAAACGACTGCGGTGATAAATGATCGTAACCGCATCGTCCAGCGAATAGATGCCTGCAATGTAAGCAGCCGCCACCTCACCCACTGAATGTCCGATCACCTTTTTGGGATGGATGCCCCAACTTTCCCACAATGCAGTCAACCCTACTTGCAAAGCAAAAATGGCGGGCTGCGCCACATCGGTATCGTCTATTCGTGAGTCTTGCTCATCGCGAGACATTTCTTCGATCAAGGTCCAGCCTGTCAGCGGACTTAATAAGGCGTCAATTTCTTCGATCTTCTTTCGGAAAATCGGTTCACGTTCCAACAAATGCCTACCCATCCGCCACCATTGTGATCCCTGCCCGGTAAATACAAACACAGGTGGAGCAGGGTTGGCAGAGGGCGAACCCGTGACAGAAGATGGAAACATATTTGAGCGATACAGATAATCAAGCAGGTTTGAACGAAGCGCATTGACATCATCCCCAATCACAACCAAACGTTGCTGCAAATGTTCGCGGCGGGAACCTGCCGCAGTCGCGATCTGTTCGAGTGGAAGATTCGAAGTCCGCAGGAAATCCAGATACGCTTCCGCCTGAGTCTGAAGCGCATGTTCGTCATACGCTGAAATGGGTAAAACAAAGGGACATGTCGCGTCGCGCCTTATCGGTTGCTTTGCTTTCGGCGTGGGAGCCTGTTCCAAAACGATGTGGGCATTGGTGCCGCCAAAGCCAAAGGAGTTGACGCCCAGAATTGCAGGAGCGTCGTTACGACGAGGTAAAGCACGCGCCTCACCGACAACCTCCAGACCGATCTTGTCCATCCCGATATTGGGATTGGCTTTTTCAAAATTCAACTGCGGAGGAATGATCTGATGCTGCAAGATCAAACACGCCTTGATCAACCCTGCCATGCCAGACGCACATTCAAGATGCCCAATGTTCGTTTTGACAGAGCCGATCAAACATGGGTCATCGGTTGGGCGGTCTTTGCCGAGAACATTGCCCAAAGCACGCGCTTCGATAGGGTCACCAACCGGGGTGCCTGTGCCATGCGCTTCGATGTATGCGACATCGCGCGTATCAATGCCCGCCTGCCGATACGCCTCACGAAGCATCTCCTCTTGCGCGTACATATTCGGGATGGTCAAAGAACTGGTGCGACCATCCTGATTAACCACCGCGGCACGGATCACGGCATGAATACGGTCGCCATCTTCCAAAGCCTGATCCAGGGGTTTGATCACAACTACCCCTACGCCTTCACTACGAACATATCCATTTGCACGGTGGTCAAAAGCATAGCATGTGCCTGTCGGCGAAAGCATGGATGCCCTGCTGAAACTGATCGAGACCCCTGGGTTTAAGATGGCATTGACTCCGCCCGCCAAAGCAAGCGACGACTCGCCAGACCAAATGCTCTGACAGGCAAGCTGAACAGCCACCAAT
The DNA here is from genome assembly GCA_030824405.1 of Anaerolineales bacterium. Classification (GTDB taxonomy): domain Bacteria; phylum Chloroflexota; class Anaerolineae; order Anaerolineales; family Villigracilaceae; genus Villigracilis. The sequence goes on from JAVBXV010000237.1 coordinate 36,799, forward strand.
GATGATGAACATGCCGTATCAATGGCAATGCTTGGTCCTTTTAGATCAAAATAATAAGAAATGCGATTCGCAGAAATACTTAAGGCACTGCCCGTACCGCTATGAATATCAACCAGTGAGACATCTCCACGTTGCGCATCAAGCTGATCGTGAGAAGAGATGCCAATGAAGACCCCCACCTTGTTGCCTCTCAATGTACCAGGAGCGATCCCGGCATTCTCAAAAGCGTCCCAGGTTGTCTCCAACAGCCAACGCTGTTGAACATCCATTTGAATGGCTTCGCGCGGAGAAAGTCCAAAAAAAGATCCATCAAACTCGGTATGGTTATCAAGAAAACCACCCCACTTTGTCGTCATGCGACTCGGCGCATCACCATTGGGATGAAAATAATTTTTCCAATTCCAGCGATTCGCAGGAACTTCCGTTATTCCTGATACCCGATTCATCAACATCTGCCAATAAGTTTCAGTATCAGTAACGCCGCCCGGAAAACGACACCCTACCCCAACAATTGCTAATACTTGATTGTTGATACCCATTTATTTGAATTCTCTATTCTATATTAAGGATAAATTTTGTCAGTTTAGAATAGTTTATCATATAGGAGACAACAAAAACCCGGCTACTATTGTTCCAGTAAGTAAAAACAGGCGGAAGATATCTTCCGCCTGTTTTTTTATCAATCAACCATGACGGAACAAATGATGAAACACTAGTGAATTAGGTGTTGTTATATAATCCATCTATGACCGTCCCACTTCTGGCTACAAAGCTCTACATTCCGCCGCTTCCTTCCAAAGTAGTATCCCGTCCTCGTCTGATCAAGCAACTTACCGAGGGATTAACTACGGGTTGCAAATTGACCCTGATCTCTGCACCCGCGGGTTTTGGTAAAAGCACGTTGGTTAGCGAATGGCTTGTGAGTTGCGGTCGGCGGGCTGCCTGGTTATCACTGGATGAAAATGATAATAACGCTGCGCAGTTTTTGATCTATGTGATCAGCGCGTTACAGACTGTTTCGCCAAATCTGGGAACGGACATATTGGATGCCCTCCAATCTTCTCAAATACCACCTATAGATTTAATTTTAACAGCCTTACTCAATGAGATCTCCGTTATCCCAGACGATTTAATCCTCGTCCTTGATGACTACCATCTCACAGATTCTAAATCAGTCGATGATGTCCTCACTTTTTTGATCGAACATCTCCCTCCCCAAATGCACCTAGCCATCACTACTCGTGAAGATCCTTCTATACCAATTCCGCGCTTACGTGTCAGAAATCAATTGACCGAAATCCGTGCAGTAGATTTGCGCTTCACCCCATTTGAAGCCGCAGAATTTCTTAATCAGATGATGGGTCTTAACCTCACAGTAGAAGAAGTTAACGCACTGGAAACCCGTACCGAAGGCTGGATCGCTGGTCTGCAACTCGCCGCGCTTTCGATGAAAGGGAAAAAAGATGTCCACGGATTTATTCAGGCGTTCGCAGGAGATCATCGCTATATTGTGGATTATCTGGTTGAAGAGGTGCTGCAGCGTCAACCTGAATCCATTCGAAACTTTCTGCTACAGACGTCCATTCTGGATCGCTTGAATGGCTCGCTCTGTGACGCAGTTACCGCCCAATCGGGGAGCAAATCGAAATTGGAACAATTGCAGAGAGGCAATCTGTTTCTCATTCCGTTAGACGACAAGCGAGATTGGTATCGGTATCATCATCTTTTTGCCGATGTGCTCCATATGCATTTGATGGCAGAGCAGCTCGATCAAGTTCCTGCTTTGCATACGCGGGCAAGTGAATGGTACGAGCAAAATAATTTGACAGCTGAAGCAATTCGTCATGCGGTGGAGGCAAGGGATTTTGATCGGGCGGCAAACCTGATTGAACGAGCCGTACCGGAAGCGCGGCGAAACAGACAGGAAACCCAGCTACTAAGCTGGCTTAGGACGCTACCTGACGAAGTACTCCAGCATAGACCAGTGCTCAGCGCCCACTATGCTGGTACGCTGCTGCAAACAGGTCAGCTTGACGGTGTTGAAGCCCGTCTGCGCGATGCCGAACGATGGCTGGATATGCCAGCAGATACTCAAGACCAACCTATTTACATGGATAAAGAAGACTATCAACGTCTGCCCAGCTTGGTTTCAATGTATCATGCCGCAATTGCCCTGATTCACGCAGATGTAACCAATACAATGAAATATGCCCAACAGGTGCTTGAACTGGTGCATGAGGATGATGATCTCCTGCGCGGGTCAGCATTATCCCTACTCGGGCTCG